>NZ_JATABH010000004.1:0-156177 GCF_036533775.1 Vibrio sp. M260112
ACGCTTGTGATCCCTGAAAGTGGTAATGCAGTTCGTGTCCGCGTTGCTGTGATTGATGATCTGGAAACCGAGTCAACGGAAGGCGTCAAGCTAACAGCGACGACAACGGACAACAACGTAGCCGATCAAGAAGCATCGGATACGGTTTATATCTTTGATGACCGAGGCACTGGTAACCCTGACGTCGATGAAGACACCAAGGCAAGTTTTCAAATTGAAGGCGGTGATACTGTCGAAGAAGGAGACGATGCGTATTTGAGCTTTAATGTCTCCATTAGTAACGGAGTTGCTGAAGACGTAAGTTTCGCACTATCGGCCGCTATAGATGGTGTCTCGACTACACAGGATGCACAAGCAGGCATAGATTATGTAGATTATGAGTTCTATGTTTCTGATGGTAACGGCGGATTTGTTAAAGCTGAGGCTAGTGATCTTGTAATTCTTGCTGGTGAAACTTCTACTCAAGTCTTTGTAAAAGTAATTAATGACGGTGATTATGAAGGTGATGAGGTCGTAGGCCTAACAGCTGAAACAACGAGTGACCTTGTCACTGGGAATAAAGTAGATACAGCAACAGGAATTATTACTGATTCTACTGACAACCCACCTACAGCCGAACACTTTACTGCTCCGGTAAATTCTACCGGTAAAACGCAGGTTGTCTTTGAAACAGCAGATACGCCTATCAATACTGATCCATCTGATACTTCAACAGACCATATATCTGATGCTGAAGATGATGCAGCAGGCGTTGACCCGAAAGTAGTTATTGTTGAACTACCAGACCATGGCCAGTTGTTCTACAAAGAGGGCGGTGAGTTCTTCCCTGTAGAGGAAGAGCACTTACTCGGTGGCTCAAACGAGAAACACTTTGACGCAAACTCTATTCACTACGAACCAGATGCAGATTCTGAAGGCTTTATTCTTGGCGTTAAAGATGCTGAGCTTTCTGAAGCAGGAGCTTCAAACGAAGAGTTCCTTAACTGGGGTGACGCTACATCAGATAGCAATGTTAGAACCCTAGACTTGGGTAATGGTCACGTTGTGACTATTACTTCAAACGGTGATCTATTCCAGCATATGGGTGATCCAAGCGCGAATCACGTCGGTTACGGCATTGGCGTCAACAATGATAAAGGCATTGATAAAAATGATTCCATCTCGATTGACTTTGGTTCTCGCCCTGCGACTAGCGTCACTCTCGGTTTAGATGGTGTTGGTGGTTGGTTCCATGAAGGACTTGACACAAACGACGAAACCTCAGTCAGAATTGTAGTTCACTACGAAGGTGGACCAGCAGAAGGGGTTGAGTATACATTCCAGAAATCGACATCTGGCGACAGCAACCTATTCCACGAGATTACTATCCCAGCTAACGGTGAGTTAACTAGTGGTACTTTGGTAGGTGCCTCGCTTCCTGACGGCGCAATTATTACAAGTGTTGAGCTAGGAACTAATGGTAATGGTAACTGGGAGTTACGCTACCTAGAGACTGAAGCGACAGATAGCTTTGATTACCGTGCTGTTGATAGTGACGGCAATATGAGTGAAACCAAGACAGTTACTGTCGATGAAAGTAACGGTAGCTTGGAAGCAAATAATGATCCTCAAGGCTTTGAAGTTAAACTTGGCGAATACAGCGATGACAATAGCTCACCTTGGACAGACGAGGGTGTAGCGTTAAGTGCCAGCTTTAATGGTCAAGATAAAGCCTTCGCTCACGACGGCATTAAGATTGGCGTTGCGGGTCAAGTAGGTGGCCTTGGTGCTCAGATAGAGTACGACCGTGACGAACAAATCTCTGAGAAGTTTGAAATCAACTTAGACAAGCCAGCGACTCAATTTACCTTCTCTGTTTCTAATTTGTTTGAGAATGAAGGTAATGACGGTGGCTTTACAGACAACCATGAGCAAGGTCGTTGGGTTGCTTACCTTGACGGGATTGCTGTAGCCAGCGATACATTCGTTGCTGAGGGTAATGGTAAGGGTACTTATGAAATCGTTCCAAAAGGACCTGATGGCACTCCGATCGCATTTGATAGTGTTGTATTCGAAGCAACGGAATACTCTAACAGACCTACGCATGACAATGACGCATCAGATTATTTCCTAACGGGATTTAAAGCGTCTAGCGAAGGCGCATATGCTGTGAATCAAGGCGGTATCCTTACGATTCCAGCATCGCAACTTGCTGGCATAAATGGCTCTGAACTGCTTGATAACGACTTTGACTCTGACGGCGATAGTCTACGTATCACTTACGTATATGGTGAGACTGAAGGTAATGCTTACATCAAAGATGGTGTGGTGTACTTCGATCTAACTGGCGATGACTTTGTTGGCGAAACAACATTCAAATACCAGATTACTGATGACAATGGTGAAGTCGCAAGTGCTACAGTCAATGTTATCGTTAACCCTCAGCCTACTGCTTCGAATGTTGCGTCTGTCGACTTACTAGCAGATTCAGTATTGGAAGGCGATGAGCTCGGTTTCAAAGTAACGTTAGATTCGAGTGCGCTTGTCGAAACTAAGCTAGATGTTACGTTCGGCAAGGATAGCGATGATGCTAAAGATTCTGGTAATGAGAAGGATCTCGACCTAAGCAAGGTTCGCTTTACAAACGGTGTTACCTATGATGAGCAAAGCGGTAAGCTGATTGTTCCAGTAGGCGTGATAGATTTCGCAGTTCTTATTCCAACTCTTGTTGATGGTGTTCATGAGCTTGATGAAAGCTACAGCTTAAACGTTGGTGGAGTATCTGATACTGGTATTATTGAAAATGTTGATTCAACGACTCTAACTGTTGAAAGTGTTGCAGATGTAGCTGAAGGATCTAAAGCGGTATTCTCGGTAAGTCTGTCTAATCCATCTTCAGAAAATATCGATGTATCGCTCGCCATTTCGCTTGATGGTGATGCTACATCTGCAGAACAAGCTGACTTTAAAGATATCAGCGAATTGTTTACTGCCTACTATCTAGAACCTCAGCTGTCTGGTGAACCACTACGTGTTGAACTTGAAATAGTCATCAAGGATGGAAAACCTACTGTTACTATCCCTAACGGTGAGACAGAGATCTTCGTTGAAGTAGCAACAAAAGACGACTCTGTATTTGAAGGCGCGGAAGACTTTACTCTGGTTGTCACTGATGAGTCAGGTTATGTATCGAATGATTCTGCTTCAGATGAAGCGACTATCCTAGATGATGGTACAGACCCAGATGGTCCTCAAGGTCCACAAGTTGGTAATGATGATCGCCCTGTCGTAGAGAGTATCTCTAATCCTCAAGTCGATGAAGAAGCGCAAAGCCCTCAAGCAGTATTCGACGTAGAGTTATCAAGTGAAAGTACTTCGACAACAAAAGTCGAGCTGACACTGCGTGAAGGAACAGCGGGTAAACCGGAAGACTTTGATGCGACACAAGTGGTCATAAAAGTTTCTGGTCAGCCAGACCAAATAATTGGCGTGGACAGTAATGGCAAGTTTGTTATTGAGGCGCTACCTGCAAATACAAAGGCATTCCAGGTTGTTGTAGCGGTTAAACCTGATGATATCAGTGATGATGGTGAGCAGTTCCGACTGGACGCAAAAACAGAGTATCAAGTAGGTGGTGTAGTTACAGGTACAGCGACAATACTGGACAACGAGAAACCAACAATCGATTTAGATGGCAGCGATTACAGATTTGAGTTCGTTAGTCAGAGCGCAAGCTACAAGAACGTCTTTGGTTACTACGTAGTTGATGGAACAACCGGTAATAAAGAGCTACATGTATTGGTATCAAACTCGCACGAACCGCAAGATGGATCAGTACTTCCGGGAACAGTTAGCTCAATTGGAAATATTGAGTATTTCTTGATTCCTAATGGTGCAGACTTAGTCAAGGGTAAAGAGCTTTACATCACAGACAAAGGTAAGTTAGTGATCGATGGAAAAGAAAACGATCTGCCTATCTTCACATCTAACGATTCCCTTGGTCAGTTGCGTGTTAACAGCGATGGTAACGGTAATCTATTACTAGAGATCGACGATCAACATACGGGTAATGATGACAACGACTTTAATGACTTAGTGATTAAAGTGGTGAAACAGGACTCAACCAATGACTACCAAACCACCTTTACAGAAGGTGGAGCAACGGTCGGCATTGTAGATGAAGATGTTGATATCATCGACGATAAGAACACCATTGTGTCGATGACGATCGAGTTGTCACAACAACATATTAATGATGAGCTGTTACTTACTGGCTCCTTTGCGGGCTTCACGGTTAATAACCGTGGTACTACTATCACCGTAACTTCTGATAGTGGGGCTACGCCAGCCGAGTTTGAAGCGATTCTAAAACAGGTTCAGTTTAACAACACGAGTAGCGAACCAGGTACCGTTGACCGTACCGTTACTATTACAGTGTCTGATGGTGTTAACACCAGTGACCCTGCTTACACTACCGTTAAGGTTATCCCAGTTGATGATATTCAAACACCAGATGCAGAGAGCAAATCGGTTTATGGTTTTGAAGACACCGTATTAACCTTGTCACTCAATGATTTTGGTATCGAACATGGCAGCGATGTTCTCATCGTGACTAAACCAGTGTTGGGCGATCTGGTAATTAATATTGGAACCGCCGAGCTGCCAAACTGGCAGGTACTGGATGCAAACGAAATTATGTCAGAACAACTTACTTCTGGTGTGATTGGCTTTAAACCAGATGCAAACCAAGCTGGACACGATGATTTTGCTGACAACGGTGTTGGTAACAAGCTAAGCGATTACGCAGAAATCGTCTTTAAGGCTAAAGATGGCGATATCACTTCAGGAGAACACACTTTGACAGTCGATATTGCTGCAGTTTCCGATGCCCCGATTGTCGACATTAGTGTGCATCAAACAGTAACAATACCAGTCAAACCTGAAATTGATACTACAACAATCAAAACTAAATCTGATTCTGAACTTGAAGCTATATTTAATGGTAAAGTCTACTCAGATAAACATTCAGTAAGTCAGGACGATGTCGAAGGCCGTGTCAATGCGATTTTCATAGCTCAAACTGATGCTGATGTACATACGTACACAGGTTCTTATAAAGGCGAAGATGTGTTCATTGGTGGTGGGCAAAACGAGACTTTCCACGGAATGGTTGGAGAGGCTGTCGACCATGAAGCCTTTGGCATAGATGACCCGAATCATGACTACTTTACGAACGAAAAAGGTGAGGTAGTTCAAGCAGTAGATACTGTCATTTACCAAGGTAGTTATTACGATGAGAACGGTGTACCTCGTTTTGAAATAACGTGGAATGATAAAAAAGGTGGTGGCTATTTCCAAGTTGTAGACTTAAGCGAAACGGAAACTAAAGGTAAAGTCGGAGACCATCTTTACTATATTGAACGTGTCGTATTTGCCGACGCGATTATTGAATTAAACAATGAGACTGGCGATAATAATGTTCTCACTGAAAGTCTAGTTCCATTAACTATCGACGTGTTCATTCAAGATAAAGATGGTAGTGAACAATTAACGAGTAAGGGTGTTGAGCTTTCAGGGGTTCCTGTTGGCGTTGATCTGTTCATTGGTAATGTACTTCAAACACCGTCTAGCGTTGTTAACGGTATTAAGACCTATACACTAAACATCGCTATTAGCGAACTAACTCATTCTGGTTCTATTTCAGACGCGAAGCTTCATATTCCCGCTAACTACGATGGAACCCTAGACTTCGAAGTAACCGCGACAGCAGTCTCAACAGAGACAAGTAATGGCAGTCAATCAATCGGGCAGGATAGCGAAACTATCTTCTTGTCTGGTGATAGAAACACTAATGCAGACGAAGTAGATACAGTTACGGTTAAACCTCACGAACAAGGTACAGAGAGTGAAACATTAGATTGGGTTGTAACAAAAGGTAAAAACCCAGATTACGCTAGTGGAAATAATAACTCCGATCGCATAGATGTTGGTGGCTCAGGCGACCTAGTTGAATCAGGAATAGGTGATGATGTTATATTCTTGGGCGATAGTGCGGGAACATCACCAAACAAGAATGACAAATCCGAAGAAAATTTAGAGAACTTCGTTATTGGTGCCGACAGCCAGATCTATGACTCAAATAACGCTGAGAAACTGCACGTACCACATAGCGAATCTGATGATATTGACTACGCTCATGCGGGTAAGGGCAAGGACATTGTCTATGGTGAAGAAGGAATTGATGCAATTTACGGCGGTGAAGGTGATGATTCGCTATTTGGCGGTGAAGGTAACGATGGTCTTCGTGGTGGACAAGGCGATGACTTACTCTCTGGTGGCCAAGGGGATGATGTTTTAATCGGAGGTATCGGTGGCGATATCCTGATAGGTGGCGAAGGCGAAGACATCTTCAAATTCGTTGACCAAGGCTCAGGTGTCCGCAATGGCGAAGTCGATACCATCAAAGACTTTACCAAAGGTGAAGACAAGATTGATATCTCTGAGTTACTTAATACTGATGCGGATGATTCAATCGCTAGTCTATTGGGCAGCAATGCAATCGGCTTGTCTATTGATGGTGATAACTTGGAATTAACGATCTCTGACAACGGGGCTAACCAAAAAGTTGTTATAGAGGGAGCGACATCACAATATAGTGACTATATTTCAGGCAGTTCTATTACCGACACTAGCGCAATCCTAAACGACCTACTGAAGGTATACGACACAACTAACCACTAAACCAAAAAGGGCCGCAAGGCCCTTTTTTAATCCTAGTTACTTAGGCTGTGTATTCTTCAGCACCAGTAAAAAGAAAGGGTTGACACCAAGTGCCAACCCTTCAAAATTTTCTCGCAACTCGCAACTCGCAACTCGCAACTCGCAACTCGCAACTCGCAACTCGCAACTCGCAACTCGCAACTACAACACCTTACAAGCAAACCCCTTGAGGTAGAAACCTTCAGGATAAGCGCTGTCAGTTGGGTGGTCAGCCGCTTGTTCAAAGCGTTCGACAAACTTGACTTGGCGACCCGAATCGACAGCAGCGTCGGCAATCACTTTCTGGAATAGCTCACCACTCATTAAGCCTGAGCAAGAGTAGGTCAGTAGTGTGCCACCAGGTTTAAGGATCTGCATTGCCAGCATATTGATATCTTTATAGCCGTTAGCACCTGAAGTTAGATTGTTTTTGCTGGACACAAACTTAGGCGGGTCCATGATTACAACATCAAATTTGGTGCCTTGATCGCGATATTCGCGCAACAACTTAAATACGTCGGCATTGAGGAATACCGCGCGTTTTTTAGAGATATCAAACTCGTTGAGTTCAGCGTTGTACTTAGCAGTATCTAGCGCAGGCTGAGAGACATCCGCGTTGATCACACGTTTGGCACCGCCTTTAAGAGCGTACAAGCCAAAGCCACCAGTGTACGAGAAACAGTTAAGCACTTCTTTGTCTTTAACGTATTTCATCGCTTGCTGGCGACTGTCGCGTTGATCGAGGTAGAAGCCGGTTTTGTGGCCTTCGATAATATCCACGCTGATCTTTACACCGTTTTCTTCAATGACTACTGAGCGTGGTGGCTGTTCACCGTGCAATACACCCGTTGTCTCCTCAAGACCTTCTTTCTTACGTACTGCCACGTCTGAGCGCTCGTAGATGTTGCAATCAGGGAACACTTTTAATAGCGCATCGACAAGGGTTTGCTTGTGGTACTCTGCACCAGCGCTCAGCAGTTGGCATACCAAGTAGTTCTGAAACTTATCGATTGTGATACCAGGTAGGCCATCAGATTCAGCCGCAATCAAACGGTATCCAGTTAAACCGTCACGCTCGATGATGTCTTCACGTAACAGTTGCGCGTCTTGAATGCGTTTAACAAAGAAATCGGTGTTGATGTCTTGTTTGTCAAAACTCCAGACTCGTGCACGAATCTGAGAGTTTGGTGAGTAGGCCGCTTTCGCCAGCCACTTTCCATCGTGTGTGAATACATCAACCGTTTCACCTAATGTCGGTTCACCCTCAACACGGTGGATACCACGAGAGAATACCCATGGGTGTTTACGGCGGAGTGATTTATCACGGCCTTTGACTAGATAGATAGCTGGAGTCATTGGATTACTCAATTGTTTGTTTTTCAAGGTGGGGTATTTTCAAGGAACTACTAGGGAAAAGCAAATAAAAGAGCCGCTTAAAAGCGGCTCAATCGATTAGGCTTTAAGGCCTGTTAGCAGTGACTCCATCTGGTCACTCTGACTTCGGAGCTGGGCGATGTTAGCGTTGGTTGTGTTAATCATGTCGTGAACATTGTCGGCCTGAACACGGATCTCCTCAACGCTAGCGGCAATATTGTCCGCCACCACGCCTTGCTCTTCAGCGGCCGTCGCGATTTGTACACTACTGTCTGAGATGGATTGGTTCTTTTCAGCCAATGCGCCAATCTCAACATCGACTTCAGACATCAACTGCTGACCTTCTGAAGCATTAACGACGGTAGTCTCCATTAAACGAGTTAAAGATTGGCTATTGCGCTGTAGCGCTTCAATCATGCTCTGGATCTCAACGGTTGCTTGCTGAGTTCGTCCTGCTAATGCTCGTACTTCATCTGCAACGACGGCAAATCCTCGACCTTGTTCACCGGCACGGGCTGCTTCAATCGCAGCGTTGAGCGCGAGAAGGTTAGTTTGCTCTGAAATTGCGTTAATGGTTGTCACCACTTCATCGATTTGCGCAGCATTGGCGTCAAGTTCAGCAACGGCTTCAGAGGCAGACTGAATCTCCTTCGACAGCTGTGAAATCGAAGAAAGGGTGTGGACGACTTTGGCCTGTCCTTGAGTTGCAACGCTACGAGCATCTTCAGTTTGTGTGCTTGAGTCATGTGCTAGAGTGGCCACTTCGCGAATTGTTGATGCCATCTGCTCTGTCGCACTGGCCAGTGAGTTCAGGTGCTCTTGCTGAGTACCAGAGACTTCTGCGCTTTGCTGGTTAGACAGATTAAGGTCAGAACTGATCTGTTGCATCAGAGCGATGGACTCCTGAATAGAAATCACCATATTTTGTTCACGCTCAGCCACTTTATCAATGGTAATCGCAATTTCACTGAACTCGTCGCGTACTTTAAAGAAGTTCATACGGCTGGTCAGATCGCCGTTTGCTAATGTGGCCAATGCTTTATTCATGGTAAACATCGCGCCACCAATAAAAGTCATGATGTAGTAAACACCTAAAGCAATAAGTGACAGGGTGACTAAAACAATCACCATTTGAGTTGTCGACATTGCTGACCATAAATTTTGCTCATGGGAAGCGACGAGGCTGAATGCACCGTTATTCACTGAAACTGAGCCTAAACCACTGCCGATAGAGATGGTGTCTGAACTCGCCACAATACTTGCTACCTGTGCTTGCGTCAGGTTGCCCGCTTCGATCAAGTTACGCATCAAGTGGAGCTCATCCTGATAAAGATGAGCAAGCATGGTGTTTGCTGCACTGTTAAGTACCAGCGTTAGAATGATCACAGCCAGTAGGGGTAGAGCAAACAGTAAGTAGAATTTTTCCTGAATTTTGAGATGAATGAGATATTTGTCAATCCAGCGAAACGGTATTTCTTTCATTGCGAACATCCTATTATTGAGAATATGCAAACACTAATACATTTTATATTGAAATATACACAGATAACGTACGGCAGCATAGATAACTGTGATAAATATGCGCGCTTTCAACAGCAGCGATTAACTTGTCATCAAACCTTGGTGTGAAAATATCCAACACGGTATGATTGCGAATATATCGACCACAGATTCGTATCGGAATGAATTGATTAATTACTTAAAGTCTAACGGTGGGAGGCGTAAATCATGCAGGAGTGCAGTGCGAAGTTTATCGTTTCAGGAATAGTGCAAGGTGTAGGGTTTCGTTACCACACTTCGTATCAGGGGAAAAAGTTAGGCCTAGTTGGCTACGCTAAGAACCTCAACAATGGTGACGTAGAAGTCGTGGTTTGTGGGGCGCAAGAGAAAATTGATGAGATGGCTGACTGGCTGACTCAAGGGCCTAAAACATCAAGTGTTGACCATGTTCAAAGACAGAGCGTTTCCTACAAGCCATACAAAGGATTTCAGATCCTGTAGCGTGGCAACAGGATCTCAATCGCATCTTTTTATAAGCACTTGGCAGGCTTAGGCAGACCCGCTAATTTGGTAGCCTGTTTAGCTGGCCCTTGTTTAAATAGCTTAAACAGATATTTGCTGTTGCCTTTCTCCGGACCGTGGGCTTTTTCCATTGCCTTAACCAGCATTCGAACGGCTGGAGATGTGTTGAATTCTTCATAAAAATCACGCACGAAATGAACCACTTCAAGATGGGCTTCAGTTAGCTCAATGCCTTCTTGTTGAGCCAATATCTCTATCATGCCTTCTTCCCACTGAGTATGGTCTAGTAGGTAGCCTTGAGCGTCAGTTTCGATTTGTTTGCCGTTATACTCAAACATCTTAACGATCCTAAATAGTTTGATATTCAATAGGGTAGCGCAGCATACCGCGATTGGACAATATGGCAAGAAAGAAAAAGCCCGAAAGATTATCTTTCGGGCTTTTTGGTGTTTGATTAAACGTTAATCTTAATCGTCATTCATAATGCCAAGGATGCTTAGCAGGCTGATGAAGATGTTGTAGATTGAAACGTAAAGCGTAATCGTCGCTGAAATGTAGTTTGTCTCACCGCCACGGATGATGCCTTGAGTCGTCATCAGGATCGCCATGGTAGAGAACACGATGAACAGGCTGCTTAGTGCCAGATGTAGAATCGTTGACTGGATAAAGAAGCTCGCAATCATACCTACAACCAGTACGACAAACAATGACATCATCAAACCGCCCATCATAGACAGGTCACGGCGTGTCGTTAGAGCATAAGCAGATGCAGCCATGAAGGACAGAGCAGTACCGCCAAGTGCCGTTAGGATCACATCGCCCATTCCTGCGCCAATGTATGCGTTAAGGATTGGACCAAGCGTGTAGCCTAGGAAACCAGTAAACAGGAAGGTAAATACCAAACCCATGCTATTATTACGGTTCTTTTCGGTTAGGAATAGCAGACCGTAGAAGCCAACAAGTGTGATGATGATGCCTGGACGAGGAAGATTCATCGCCATAGAAACACCAGCAACCACTGCAGACCAAAGCAGAGTCATAGAGAGTAGAGCGTAAGTATTACGCAATACTTTGTTTGTTTGCAGAGCACTTTCTTGCGTTGAAGTGCGGGTAAACATAGGACTGTTCATAATCTTCCTCGTAAGGTTTTATGTTTATATCTACATTTATGAGGTTTAATGACCAAAAGATCAAGCCCCAAGTCAGTTAGTAGTAGATAAAATAATAATAGAAATAAAAACTTATGTATTTTGAAAGATGTAACACAATATAACAACTGCAAAGGGCGACCGAAGTCGCCCCTGTGTTATGCCATCTTTAGAAATTAGTGGTGCAGGATCTGAGCAAGGAAATTTTGCGTTCGATCTGACTGTGGGTTTTCGAAGAACTCAATTGGGTTGTTCTCTTCAATAATCTCACCCGCATCCATAAAGATAACACGGTCAGCCACTTCTTTAGCAAAGCCCATTTCGTGTGTTACACACAACATGGTCATGCCTTCTCCGGCTAACTCAACCATAACGTCAAGTACTTCACGAACCATCTCTGGGTCAAGTGCCGACGTTGGTTCATCAAACAGCATCACTTGCGGGCTCATACAAAGTGAGCGAGCAATGGCAACACGCTGCTGCTGACCACCAGATAGCTGGCCTGGATATTTATCGGCTTGATCTGGAATCTTAACGCGTTCTAGATATTTCATCGCAATCGCTTCAGCTTCCTCCTTAGGCATTTTTTTCACCCAAATTGGAGCCAGCGTACAGTTTTCTAAAACAGTTAGGTGAGGGAACAGGTTGAAGTGTTGGAAACACATACCAACTTCGCGACGAACGGCCTCAATGTTTTTCAGATCTTCAGTCAGCTCATTGCCAGAAACGATAATCTGTCCCTTTTGGTGTTCTTCCAAACGGTTAATACAGCGAATCATGGTGGATTTGCCAGAACCAGAAGGGCCACAAATAACGATTTTTTCGCCTTTCTTAACGTTTAGGTTGATGTTTTTCAGTACGTGGAATTCGCCGTACCACTTGTTCATATCCTTTATTTGGATCATGTAATCTTGTTGTTGCGTCATAATACGTCCTTGAGCTCTAATTATCGTTTGTGACCGGTATGAAGTTTGTTTTCTAGCCAGATCGAATATCTCGACATGCCGAAACAAAATACCCAGAACACTAACGCGACAAATACATAACTTTCCGTTGCAAAGCCTAACCACTCAGGGTCAGTGTTTGCAGCTTGTCCGATACCCAGTACGTCAAACATACCGATGATAAGCACCAGACTAGTGTCTTTGAACAATCCGATAAAGGTGTTCACGATAGATGGGATAGTAATCTTCAGTGCTTGTGGAAGAATAATCAGCCCCATTTTTTTCCAATAACTTAGACCTAACGCGTCTGCGGCTTCGTATTGTCCTTTTGGAATAGCTTGAAGACCACCACGAACCACTTCCGCCATGTAGGCAGCACTAAACATCACCACACCAATCAATGCGCGGATAAGTTTGTCTGTTTCTGAACCTTCAGAAAGGAACAGGGGCAGCATAACTGAAGCCATAAACAGAACCGTGATAAGAGGTACACCACGCCATACTTCAATGTAGACAGTACACATACTGCGAATGATCGGCATTTCTGAACGGCGCCCTAGTGCCAGAGCAACGCCGATAGGTAGCGAAACGACAATACCGACAAGTGCGATAATCAGTGTAACCAGCAAGCCACCCCATTTGTGCGTCTCGACAACTTCCAGACCAAATACACCGCCATAAAGTAAAGCAGCAATGATAAATGGGTAGACGTTTACGAAGAATAACCAAATCCATAGACGCTTAGGTGTTTTCTCGTAAGCCAGCAATACCGTAAAGATAGCCAGTGTCACGTAGAAAAACTGAGGTCGCCAAAGCTCGTCGGAAGGGTAGAAACCATACATAAACTGGTCCCAGCGAACGCTGATAAATACCCAGCACGCACCCTCACGACTACATGCGTCACGGGTTGTGCCAACCCAGTCTGCATTGAGAATAGCCCAGTTAAACACGTCCCATAGTACCATCGCGGATAAAACGGCGAGGATAATCGTTACGACTGAGTTTATTGGACCATTAAATAGGTTTTTTCTTAGCCAACCTACCAGACCAACCGTATTTGCAGGCGGCGGAAGGCTAGGCTGAAATTGATGTACTTTCATTCTATCTCTCCACCAAAGCCACTTTCTTATTGTACAAGTTCATCAGAGCCGATGTGACTAGGCTGAGTGTTAAGTAAACACCCATCGTCATCGCAATGATTTCAATCGCCTGACCAGTTTGGTTCAGCGTTGTACCAGCAAATACTGAAACCAAATCGGGGTAACCAATCGCCATCGCAAGCGATGAGTTTTTGGTTAAGTTCAAGTATTGGCTAGTCAGCGGTGGAATAATGATACGCAGTGCTTGAGGGATAACCACCAGCTTTAGCGTGCGAGAACGTGGTAGCCCTAGTGACATAGCGGCTTCTGTCTGACCATGGCTAACGGCATTGATACCTGAACGTACAATCTCAGCAATGAACGACGCCGTGTAAACACTAAGCGCGATGAGCAAAGCCGCCAGTTCTGGGATGATGGTAATACCACCTTTAAAGTTAAAGCCTTTTAGCACAGGGTATTCGGCAGAGATAGGTGAACCCGTTAAGAAGTAAACGATGACAGGTAGAACAACACAGAGCCCCAGCATGATACGTCCCATGGGCGTTTGCTGACCGGTCAGTTTTTGCTTGTTTTTCGCCCATACACCGATCAAAAGCGTCGCGATAATGCCAATAATCACACTTGCTACAACAAAGGAAGAACCTTCGCCAAAGACTGGGGCAGGGAAGTAGAGGCCACGAACGTTGAGGAAAATGGCTTCACCCAGACTTAAACTTTGGCGAGCTGACGGAAGTGCTTGCAGAACCGCGAAGTACCAGAAGAAAATCTGAAGAAGTAAAGGAATGTTACGGAATGTCTCAATATAAACAGCAGCAAAACGGCTAACTAACCAGTTAGACGAAAGGCGTGCGATACCCATTAGAAAGCCAATCACCGTCGCGAGGATGATACCAAAAAACGAGACTAGCGCAGTGTTGAGTAGCCCGACCATAAAGGTGCGGCCGTAAGAGAAGGTTTCATCGTACTCAATCAGCGTTAAGCCAATCCCAAAGCCAGCTTCTTGAGTTAGAAAGTCAAAACCCGTGGCAATACCACGTGCTTCTAAGTTGGTTAGTGCATTATTGACAATTGTGTAAAAGAAAAAGACGAGTGCTGAAATCGCTATGATCTGGAAAACAACAGCTCTAAAGGTGGGATTGTATAAAAGGTTAGCGTTTGAATTCGGTCCGTTATCCGATTTCGTCGCAAAATTAGTAGGTTTCATACAGCTATAACCTCAAATCCATTTTTATAAAAAGGGCGGCCAAAACCGCCCATTTTCTATTGTAACTATGTAAAAATTAACGGATTGGAGGAGCGTACATGAAGCCACCCGCATTCCACAGTGCGTTTACGCCACGTGAAATTTGTAGTGGTGAACCTTCACCGACTGTGCGCTCGAAGCTCTCGCCGTAGTTACCCACTTGTTTCACAACTTGGTAACCCCAATCGTCACGGATGCCTAGGCCTTTACCTTTAGGACCGTCTACACCAAGAATACGCTTGATGTTTGGATCTTGAGACTTAAGCATTTCGTCTGCATTTTTAGAAGTGATGCCGTATTCTTCAGCGTTCACCATTGCAGCTAGAGTCCACTTAGCGATGTTAAACCATTGATCGTCACCTTGACGAACCACTGGGCCTAGAGGCTCTTTAGAAATGATTTCTGGAAGAACTTGAGCAGATGCAGGATCTTGAAGATTCAAGCGAAGTGCGTAAAGACCTGATTGGTCAGTTGTTAGTACGTCACAACGGCCAGCGTCGAAACCTTTCGAAGTTTGAGCGGCTGTATCAAATACAACTGGCTTGTAAGACATACCACTGTTACGGAAGTAGTCCGCTAGGTTAAGTTCAGTTGTCGTACCAGACTGAACACATACAGAAGCACCGTCTAGCTCTTTAGCGCTTGTTAGACCAAGGTCTTTCTTAACCATGAAGCCTTGACCATCGTAGTAGTTAACACCAACGAAGTTTAGACCTAGAGCTGTATCACGGTGAAGCGTCCAAGTTGTGTTACGAGAAAGAACATCGATCTCACCAGATTGAAGTGCAGTGAAACGCTCTTTCGCTGTTAGAGGAACGTATTTAACTTTTGATTTATCGCCAAGCACTGCCGCAGCAAGCGCCTGACAGTATTCAACGTCAATGCCTTCCCATTCACCTTTAGAGTTAGGGTTAGAGAAACCTGGCAAGCCAGTACTTACACCACAAGTTAGGAAACCTTGTTTAGTTACTTTATCTAGCGTGCTATCCGCAGCAGCAGCGCTTGTAGACATCAGTGCAGTAGATGCCGCTACAACTGAAGCAAGAAGTGTTAGTTTATGTGCCATTTGTATCCTTCCTGTATGATCCATGTTAAATCAGGTTCAACCTGATACAACGATTAAATGGTGTTGTGTTTCTTAATTATTAGGTTGCGTATGCCCATATTTGAGCCTTAAACAAATCAACCAGTTATAAGCGTAGGAAAGGATTCGCAATTTCTCAAATGTATAATTTAAAAAGATTTTTGAATGAAATCACAAATCCTGACAGACTTTAGAATGACGAAATGTTGCTTAAATGTAAATAGTGCAAGAGGTCACAAATTTGGTGCGACAGGATGGTGTAATAAATTTATCAATACATATAGGGTTCAAATTGGTATCACTGTTATCAATTAGTTAAAAAAGCTAAAAATAGTTCAAAATTCGGTCATTTATTAGGTGTGATCTGAATTGGGAATGAATCTATTGCTCTATTTTTGGTAGTATCAAGGCTGAAGATGTTTTTAGTAACTCAAGGAATGAAATGCAGTATTTTCCACTGTTTATAGACTTAACTCATAAACCCGTTCTGGTCGTTGGTGGGGGTGAGGTCGCAAGCCGCAAAGTAGATAGCCTAGTTAGGGCGGGAGCGAATGTTACGATCGTCTCACCCAATGTGGAGTCTTACCTCGCCAACTTGATCGAAAAAGGGGACTGCCAATGGATCCAAGGGTTCTATTCTGCCGAGTTACTCGAAAGTTGCTATGTTCAAGTTTGGGCGACAACCGACAATCCAGATTTGAATCACCAAGTCCATCATGACGCTAAGCGTAAAGGGATATTGGTGAATGTCGTGGATGACCTACCATACTGCGACTTTATTACCCCCTCGATGATTAACCGTGGCCGGATACAACTCGCGATATCGAGTGGTGGCTCTTCACCGGTTTTGATTAGGAATGTGAGAGAAAAGCTAGAGGCTGTGTTACCGCAAAACCTAGCGATACAAGCTGACTTCGCGGCCTCTAAGCGTAATGACATTAAAAGTCGTTTTGCTAGCGTTGAGCAACGACGTAAGTTTTGGGAAGCTTATTTTTCGCGCTCAGATGTTGAAAGAGCGACCAACAATGGCGATCTAGAGAGAGCCTATCAAGCGCTGCTGCAAGAGGGGGTCGACCAGAGTGGTTCGGTAACTTGGATCGAGTATGGTGAAGATGTCGAGCTTCTTACCTTGAAAGCATTGAGATTGATGCAGCAGGCCGAGATAGTGTTGCATGACCCGAACTGTCCTTTTGCGTTTATTGACCTCGTTCGCCGTGATGCGGAAAGAGTTGAATGCAAGAGTGAGGCGGGTTTTAGCAATGAACTGCAGAAAGCTCGAAGTCACGATCAAAGAGTGGTGGTGTTAATGCCACCTAAATCGAAAAGAGTTACCTTCTTACAGGGCAAGGATCTGCTAATAGAGCTGGGATCGGTGAAATAGAAAAGGGCCACTAAGATGTGGCCCTTTTGCTTATCAAACAGGCGAATAAAAGATATTAGTCGCGGAAGTTCTCATACTGGAATGGTTGACCTAGATCTGATTCACGGATCAGTGCAATAGCAGCTTGCAGATCATCACGCTTCTTACCGGTTACACGAACCTTGTCGCCTTGAATCGATGCTTGAACTTTCATCTTGTTGTCTTTAATCAGTTTAACGATTTTTTTCGCCATTGGCGTTTCGATACCTTGCTTAAATACAACGATTTGATGCCAGTTTCTTCCTGATGCTTCTTCTGGTTTGGCTTCCATTGCATTAACATCAACGCCGCGCTTAGTTAAGTTACCGCGTAACATGTCGCGTAGTTGCTTAAGCTGAAATTCACCTTCTGCGCTTAGCTTTACCGATTCGTCTTTTTGCATCTCGAATGACGCTTCAACGCCACGAAAATCAAAACGAGTCGTTAGCTCGCGTGACGCATTGTCTACTGCGTTACGTAGTTCAACAGTATCGATTTCAGAAACAATATCAAATGATGGCATGTTGGAGTCCTTATTATTACGAGCGAGCTTTTACGGCATTTGCCAGCATGTCAAGCATAGTGGCTGTATCATCCCAGCCCAAGCAAGGGTCTGTGATCGACTGACCGTAAGTAAGATTACTTAGGTCTTCCATGGATTGATTACCTTCGTTAATGAAGCTTTCAGCCATGATGCCTGCTACTTGATTTTTACCTGACTTGATTTGTTTACAGATGTCTTCAGCGACTTCAAGTTGCTTTCTGTGCTGCTTTTGGCAGTTAGCGTGGCTAAAATCAACCACAAGGCGTTCAGGTAGGCCAAACTCGCCCAGTTGTTTACATGCTGCATCGACGGATGCTGCATCAAAGTTAGGGCCTTTTTCACCGCCACGAAGGATAACGTGACCAAATGGGTTACCGCTAGTGCGATATACGGTCATACGGCCGTTTTTGTCTGGTGAATAAAAATAGTGAGACGCTTGAGATGCACGAATTGCATCGATAGCGATCTTGATGTTCCCGTTGGTACCATTTTTAAAACCAACTGGGCAAGAGAGTGCGGACGCCATTTCACGATGGATTTGTGATTCGGTCGTACGTGCACCAATCGCACCCCATGTAATGAGATCTGCAATGTACTGGCCAGTGATCATATCTAAAAACTCGGTAGCAGTTGCTAAACCAAGCTTATTGATATCGAGCAATAGCTTACGGGCTTTGTTCAAACCTGTTTCTAGCGCATAAGAGCCATCAAGATTTGGGTCAGTAATTAACCCCTTCCAACCTACGACAGTGCGAGGCTTTTCAAAATAGGTGCGCATAACGATGAACAGTTCATCTTTATACTGATCTTGCACCGCGGCTAAACGCTCTGCGTAGTCAAGGGCGGCATCGGTATCGTGCACGGAACATGGGCCGACAATTACCAATAGGCGCTGGTCTTCCCCTGTAAGGATATTTTCAATTTGGCGACGTGACTGTGCGATACGCTCAGCGACCTCATCGGTAATTGGATGGGCGCTTCCTAATTCTGCCGGAGTTGGCATTGGACCCAATGGTTGGGTTCTTAATTCATCGGTTTTTAATGGCATACGACAGCCTGTTCTTTTTATTACGAAGCGGTAAAGATAACGGAAACCAAGATAGGAATAAACCACTTATCGCGATTCTTATTGGTATCAAACTGTAAAGTGCAAATTTATGCATTTTTATTTACTAAAAATGCTCACAACCCCTTGTATTATCGACATACGATAGGTATGTTGAGGAATAGAAATACAACGAAAACCTTTGCCTGGAGCAGTAATGAGTTTAACCCGTTCTAGCAGTATGCATCCTGCGCTAAACCTCGGCGATTCACTTCCTCAGCTTGATCAAGCAACCAGTGGTTCGCACCTTTTTGTATCATTGTCAGAAATGATTTTAGAACATGTCTTCTACCATCCCGATCATGCCGCGATTTTGCCATCTCTTGAAGAGAGTGAAGTGGCATCAATTAATGCCATCTTGGGCGAGCAGACGCTAGAGTTGCACTTCGTATCGACACTCACTGAACAGATTTTAGCGGCCGTGAAGCCACAACATCAGTCGGTACGCATCGATCTAGGTGGTGCCGACAGCTACAGTTTCCGAACACTGCTGGGGGGACAGCTTGAGCCAACTGAAGTTAACCCAGCGCTTGGTTTGCGCGGTGTCTCTCGTTTTGCCCATGAGAAATTTGTCCAGTTGTTTACGCTAGAGTGTCAGGTGATTAAGGCATTGCAGCAGCAAGGTTGTGATGTTGAAATTGTCGTACCTTTTGTCAGAGGATTGTCTGATGCCGCCAAAGTAATCGACTTACTCGCAGAACAAGGTTTACCAAGGGGACTCAATGGTTTGAAAGTTCTCTATACCGTTGATGTACCATCGGGCGCGTTGTTATCAGAGCGATTACTTCATTACTTTGATGGCTTGGTGATCAATGTGGAAAACTTAGCTCAATTCACCTTAGGGGTTGATCGCCTTAGTGAGGAGTTGGAGTATCTGTTTGATCCGGAAAGTGAAGCTGTCATGATGCTGATTGAGCAGGCCGTCGACGCGGCGACGAACAGCAATAAGCCGATTGTTTTAGTCAGCAATGGGTTAGTTCAATATGCTCGTTTACAAGAGTACATCGTTGAGCATCCACAGATAGACGTTTTGGTGACGTTGTAACTCAAACTGGTTGTTAAGTCACTGTTTATAACGCCCAATGTTAATGAAATGTTGACATTGGGCGTTATTCGTTATGAACTAAGATGAGTGTCACTGGTCGGACTAGTTCAATGTTGTCAGCTCTCTCAAAAGCAAATCTCTATCTCAATCTGTTCGGATTTTTTAAAGTGCCGTTTATTTGGCTGGCTCGGCCAAAGATATTGGAACTGAATGCCGAGCGTGTTGAAGTCAAAATTCCCCTAAAAAGAAGAACCAAAAATCACCTCAACAGTATGTATTTTGGTGCATTGGCTGTCGGGGCTGATGTCGCAGGAGGTTTTATGGCGATGAGTAAAGCTGAGCAGTGCGGCAAAAGGGTATCACTAGCCTTTAAAGCAGTAGAAGGGCAGTTTCTCAAACGTCCCGAAGCAGATGTTCATTTCGTTTGTGAAGATGGCAAGTTGATCGATGACATGCTAGAGAGGACTTTCGCTACTGGTGAGCGCGTCAATCAAGCAGTGAAAATTACCGCCATTTGCCCAAGTCTGCACGGCGATGAACCTATGGCGGAATTTTTACTTACTCTGTCATTGAAGAGAATGGATGGCTAACGTCATCCACTTCAATTTGTTCAATTGCGACGATCTTGCTTCGGTTGAGAATGATCTTCCAACGATAGTAGCGTGGCTGGCCGTCGTGATTATCTTCTTTGGCAATCAGATTGATAAGATGACGTTTTTCAACCGACTCGCGACTTACCTGCCCGTTATTGTTCATGTAAACCTTATTTGAGCCTTTGTCCATCAAGCGAGTTAATTCACGCATGCTAACCAACAAAGACTCACGCGTTTCTTCATAACCACTCATAAACTTCGATGTCGACATTTCAGTTTTAGAGCTGTAGTGAAGCACTTGTTCTTCACGCTGGACAACGCGTTTCTTGCGGATTGACTGAATTCGGTCAGGCAACTTATCGAGAACCTTATAGTCTAGCCATTCGAGTTTCTGTCCCACCGCTTTCATGGTTGTTGGGTCTAAGTAAAGTTTACGCCATTTTGGGCGGCCTTTGCGAAGCCATCGCCACATCACATCACGCAGGTCATCTTTAAAAATTTCCCTTAATGCGTAAACAAATGACATTAAGACAATGAAAGAGGCGGTGATCTCTCCCCAGTAGTCACGAGCAAGAATGGCTGTGATGGTAACAAACACCATGACAAAGCCAGTTGCACTGCCTTTAACGACTCGCTTCATATTGTTACCCAGCGACTGCGTGCGCTCCTTCAATACCACCGGATGTTCTATCAGGCGTCGCAATAGGCGCATTTTATTACTGAGTCGTATGACGTCATCACGAACACTTTTGGAGTTATAATTGTTGAGCTTTCGGTGCGCTGCTTCTTTTTCTACAATGGCGAGCAAACTCTCTTTAAGGCTCTTATACTCGCTATCACGAGGCATATGTGCGACAAGCGACATCAAACGTTGTCCTGTGTACCAAGAAAGATAGTTGTCTATATTGGCGTAGTAACGCTTTAAGCTCTCTTCGTAAGGAATACTGCGGCGCAGTTTCTTGAGAATATCGAGAGAGAGGTTGATGACTTCGTCGACCTCGTCAGTAGTGACAGACTCGGTATTGTGTTTATTGAGTTCGTTGACCGCTTTGTCTAGCGCGATAACATACTGATAGGCGAACAAACTCAAACTGACACGGTATTGAGTTGAAGAGAGCCTACCTCGTTTAGCTAAGCGGCTGTGCACGAGAGGAAGGAGGGTTTTGTCACTGTAGTAAGCGCGTTTTTGAGATATCGACTCATAGTAGAATTCACTCTCTTTAAGGATGTCCGGCGAAAGCCCAAGCTCACCAGGTACGAAAAAATAGAGATCTAAATCCGATTTCTTTGTCGCTGCCATCGCATGAGAAATCTTGAGAGTGATGCCGTCCTGCTTATCAACAGTGATCAATTAACGCTCCTAAAAAAGGTATAAATATCTGGCGCAAGCATAACAGAGATTCGCTATAATCACCGCAAATTTAACAAGAGACAGTTGAAATGATTAAAGTTGGTCAGACGAACCACTTAGAAGTAGTAAAAATAGCCGATTTTGGCGTATTTCTCGATGCCGGAGATTACGGTACGACCTTGCTTCCAAAACGTTTTGTACCTGAAGGTGTGGAAATTGGTAGCGTTATAGATGCATTTTTATACTTTGATTCTGACAGTCAGTTAGTCGCAACAACTGAGACTCCTGTTGCTCAAGTCGGCGAATGGGGGTTGATGAAGATCGAAGGTGTCAACTCTACCGGTGCTTTCGCTGATTGGGGTATCAAAGGTAAAGACCTACTGATACCTTTTAGTGAGCAACGTGCACGTTTTGCGGCGGGGCAAACCGTACTTGTTTATGTCTACAGCGATAAAGCTTCTGGACGAATTGTTGGAACAACGAAGTTTAATAAACTGCTGGATAAAACACCGGCAAATTACACTCGCAACCAACAGGTTGATTTAATCATCGCAGAGCGTAGCGAACTTGGTTACAAAGCCATTGTGGAAGGCCAGCACTGGGGAATGATTTTTAAATCAGATGTGTTTGGTAAGTTATTTATTGGTAAGCGACTTAAAGGTTACATCAAGAATATTCGCGAAGATGGCAAAATCGACCTGTCCCTGCAGAAAATCGGGGTTGGTAAGATGGATGAACTGAGCCAGAAGGTGATGGACTTATTGGAGAAGAAGGGGGGATTCTTACCTCTCAATGACAAGTCATCGCCAGAAGCTATCTTTGCCGCTTTCCGCACTAGTAAAGGCACGTTCAAGAAGACGATCGGCGGTCTGTACAAACAGGGTAAAATTGTGATTGAGAAAGAGGGCATTCGCCTGAGTTAACACAATTGGTTTGACTGTTAAGCCGAAAAAAAGGCCCAGAGCTGATCCTGCTTTGGGCCTAGGGGAACGGCTCCTACAGAGCCTGCGCTAACTGTCTGATATATTGTATATATCGATAACCTAATTGTAGTTTATGATCGGCAATGCGCTAGGCTTTTGTAGAATTTCATACTATTTAATGACCGCTTAAAACAAGTTTTTGTCTCTGACCAACTCTCTTGGTAGTCCATTCTTGATACGGTTACCCACCCACTTTCCTAATCCAATCACATCGTTAGCGAGTGTTACGATCACTTCACCTTGACCGGATAGGTCAGCAGGGCGAACATCACGTCCCATAAACCACTCACGAGCCTCATCAATAGAAAGTGCTAGGGCTGTTCTCTCTTTACCAGTAGCTAATGCCGTTGCAACTTGATGCTGCCAGCGGTAGCCCTTTTTGTGGGCTTCAGCAATTTTGATCCCCATTCGGGAGAATCTAAGCTCACCAAGCATAGGTTCAAGAGCATCAGGGAACAACCATACGTCGTTGTCTCTCAACCAGATAGAAGATGCTTGAGGTAAATTAATCTCCAGTTGAGTGTGGAGTTGTTTAGCAATGTCCGTTTGTACTTTAGCGCTCGCTTTCTCAAACGGAAATTTGCCCAAACGCTTTTTCACTTGAGGGGCGGTGACTGACGCAAGTTTGCGCATACGTGCAACAAAGAAGCCTTCACAATCATATACCTGAGGGAATATGTGTAGAAAACCGTCTTCGGTAAGAGCTTTATCGGCATCAGGGAAAAGGGAAGCGAGGCTATCGAACTCTACAGCATCACCAAAGGACGCTTTAAGGTGATGACATACTTGTTGATTCTCTTCAATACTGAGCGTGCAGGTTGAGTAGACCATAACGCCGCCAGGTTTTAACGCATGAAAAGCGCTTTCAATCAGATCTTTTTGTGTGTCAGAAATCGAAAGGACCGACTCTTTACTCCAGTTCTTCATGGCGTCTGCGTCTTTACGTACCGTACCTTCACCTGAACAAGGTGCATCAATCAATACTGCATCAAAGTGCTCGGGCAACCAGCCACCAAACACACGACCATCAAAGTTGCTAAGAGCGGCGTTACGTACTCCACAGCGCTCTATGTTAGCGTGGAGTACTTTTACACGGCTTGCGGAAAACTCGTTGGCAACGAGCACACCTTGGTTGTTCATCTTTGACGCAATCTGAGTGGTTTTCGAGCCTGGTGCAGCCGCCATATCGAGCACACTGGTGAAGTCATCTTGGTCATCCAAGAATAAAGCGGATACGGGCATCATAGAGCTGGCTTCTTGGATATAAAAAAGCCCAGACATGTGTTCTGCCGAGTTACCTAGCGGGACTTCCGATTCGTCTGCGTCAATCCAGAATCCTTCCTCACACCAGGGTACAGGTTGAAGTTGCCATCCTTTGTGTTGTGCTCGTTGAACAAACTCATCGATTGATATTTTGAGTGTATTGACCCGAATACTCTTACGCAATGGGCGCTGACATGCGGCGATAAAATCCGCCATGTTCAGTCCTTGGGGTAGGATTGATTGCATTTCAGCGAGAAAGTCGTCTGGTAGGTATACGTTCTGGTGCAAGGTTCTGTCTCTACAAGCGTAAAAGGTCGGTGATTATAGCTAATTTCAATAAAAAACGCAGCGAATTCGCTGCGTTTCCCCATGGATTAAGGTTTTGGTATTGCTGTACGCCATGTGCGCCAGCTGTCTTCTGCTTTGGTATATAGGTAGAAGGACTGACCTTGACGAGCGATTGGCTCCAATTGTTTTTGCTCTGGCGTCGCAAAAGTTATTCCACCACGAACAATACTATCAATTGTGCCGGCTCTAACATTGGCACCGGTAATACCGATCGATACGTCGACGCCAGATGTGTTCCAGAAAACACTGTTTTGACGAACTAAATAGGCGTATTGAGGCTCAATAGCAATGGTCGATATGACGCGATCAGCAAATTCACCTAACTGAACATTGGTTACTTGACCGACTTCTATCTCACGATAGAGTACCGGTGTACCAACAGTGATAGAGCCGCGAGATTCACTTTGTAGGGTGAAGGTTATGCCGTTTATCGCCGGTTGTTGGTGGTTAAGTTCAAAGGCATATGTCGCTTTTCCGTTACCCGGTAACACGTTGATCGATTGTGCCAGGAGATTTTGAATGTTCTTCACACCACTAAGACCCACTTGCGCTTTAGGTAACCAGAAGTACGACCCAGCAACCGCAATTGTATTGGTGTATTCAGGTAATATACGCGCCTTGACTTCTACTCTGTTGAGTTTGAAGTCTGGAATAACCAAAGTGACCTCACCAACTTTTACTCCGTTATAGTTGATTGAAGTGCCTTTTGCGACTGTGTTTTCGCCATTGAGTGTCAATGAGATCACTTGGCCATATTTCCTTGCAGTCTTGAAGTCTGAGTAGAGCAACCATTTGTCGTTTTGCTTATTTTCGACTCCAGGCAGAGAATCGAATGCAATGCCTCCCTGAATCAAAGAGGTGAGTGGGGCCGCCTTAACGTTGATGCCTGCAAGGCTTGCATCTATCTCAACGCCTGAGCGGTTCCAGAATACGGTTTGATCAGTGACAAGGTGCTTATATTGATTTTCTATACTCGCGCTGATGATGACACCACCGTCGACCAAATAGAAGTCAGCAACATTACCCACTTGCAGATTTCGATACAACAGAGGACTGCCTTTACTGATCGAAGGTAATTCGTTAGCAAAAAGGGTCAACTTGGTAGAACCTGAGATATTGTACTTAGCGAGTTCAGCAAGTGACTTGTTTTGATAGAGCGTGTATTGCGCCTGTGGCTGAGCTTTTCCTTCACTAACGAAACTAATAGAACCCGTTAGAAGCTGTTTTGCTGGTGGCACGGTAATATTCAAGCCTGATTCAGTCAATTCGGCACTGGCGCTACCTGTCACGAAGAAGCGGTTTTGAGACTTAATAAGGTGCGCATAGTCGCTATCGATTAGCGCATCTAGCTGCACTTTGTCGTTAACTAGGCTCACTTGCGTTACCGAACCTACGCTGATACCACGGTAGAGGATG
Source organism: Vibrio sp. M260112 (assembly GCF_036533775.1). Classification (NCBI taxonomy): domain Bacteria; kingdom Pseudomonadati; phylum Pseudomonadota; class Gammaproteobacteria; order Vibrionales; family Vibrionaceae; genus Vibrio; species Vibrio sp. M260112. Next base: position 25,701 of record NZ_JATABH010000004.1, read on the forward strand.
TTGGCACCCTGATCGAGTCCAAACGAATTGTCTGACACTAATTGAAGTGAGACAGAGCGGGCTTGTTGGCGTTTGAAGTCGTCTTTTCTTACTGCGCTAAAATGTCGTGAACGCTCGCCGTCACCAGGAACCACGGTCAGGAAGTTACCTTTAACGATGTTAGCGATGTTTTCTACTCCCGATAGAGAGACTTTCGCTTCTTCAAGAATGAAGCGGCTACCCGTTGTCAGCATGTCACTAAAAGCAGGCTGGATTGCCGCAGAAGCAACGATGTTCTCTCTACCATGACTCAACTCTAAATCTGTAATCTGTCCGATTTCGATACCACGGTACATAATTGGTGCGCCAGAAGCGTTGATCTTGTTGTCATCTGGTAAATCAATCTTTATTGCGATACCTCGACCAGCGGTTTTTAAATTTGGGTAGAGTTTAAACTGAGAGTTATCTGCAACAGGCTCACCACCATCAGGTGAGTCGACAGCAATAGAGCCTCCAAGCAGAGCACTGAAACTTTCCAGTTTTACATCAACCCCTTCGAATCCTATGTTGGCACCAATACCACTGACGTTCCAGAAGCGGCTATCGTCAGTGATGATGTGGCGATACTCATCGCGTATTGAGGCTTGGATGATGACGTTTTTCGAATCACGGTCAAGCTGATAGCTATACACTTCACCAATCGGTATCTTTCGATAAACGATTTGTGAACCGACCGAGATACCGCCTAAGTCTCTCGATTTTAGTGAAATATTAAGCCCTTGGTTTGCCAGTAAATCGGAGGGAGCACGCTCTAGAGCGGTAAACTTGGTCTCAGGCTCGGAAGGGTTATTACCTGGAGAAATCGCGATATAGTTACCCGAAACAAGTGCATCAAGGCCAGAAATCCCAGACAGACTCGCTGTGGGTTTGACCAACCAGAAACGCGCTTCTTTGGTCAGCAATTTCGTGGCTTGTGGGTAGATGTCCGCATCGACGTAGATACTCTGTAAGTCTGGGGACAAATTGATATCTTTCACCATGCCCACTTCTAAGCCTTGATAGCGAATGGTGGTTCTTCCTGCGATCAAGCCTTGTGCATCAGAGAAGTAGATCTGGACTCGTTGCCCGGCATCTTGCACGGCTTTGAACACCAGCCATCCTGCCAGTACCATAGTTAAGATTGGTAGCAGCCAAAGTGGTGATATTCCTTTATTACGCTTGATATGCGGGGAATATGAGTTTTGTGTGGGAGAAGGGTTACTCATTTAACGACTCTTTTCTATCAAATTCTTCTGGGTAATTGTCCCAAATTAGTCTCGGATCCATGCTTTCTGCGGCTAACATGGTGAGCACAACTACAATACCAAATGCGACCGCGCCATAGCCTGGTGTAAAGTCGAGAATTTGGCCTCTATCAACTAATGTCATCATGATCGAGATGACAAACAGATCCATCATCGACCAGCGACCAATCCATTTAATGACAAAATAGATGCGCATTCTGTGTTTGTGGTAAATCTTGCGTTTGAACTGTATCGCCAGTAACAGGTAAGACAGCCCTAGGATCTTGGCAACGGGAACCACGATACTGGCAACAAAAATGATGATGGCGATGCCAGTCATTCCACTATTCACTAACGAAGCAACGCCAGAAAAGATGGTATCTTCTAAGCGTTTGCCGTTAGTTAATAAAATGGAAATTGGAATGATGTTAGCGGGAAATATCGCAATACTGGCCGCGATGAGATAAGCCCATGTTTTTTGAATCGAGTACGGTTTGCGATGATGGATAGGGCTTTTACAACGCAAGCATTCCGTCCCTTCAGGTTGAGAAAGGTGACAGTGATGGCAGTGAAGCGTTTTTTCTGACAACGCGTATTGCTCTTCCGCATGAAACACTTCCCAGTATCGGCGCACGCTTACTCGTGTCACCAGTAGTACGGTAGAGACTTGCAGCAACACTAGACCAATCAAGCCCGGTCCAACGTAGATATCCGAGTAATCTTGGAGTTTGAAACACGAAATGGCGATGCTAACAAGAAAGACATCAATCATTACCCACGCTTTGACATAGTCAATAATTGACAGCGAACTCTTGAGCAAACGAAACGAGCCTTTGCTAAGCGCGATATGCGCCGCGACAACCGAACTACACAACAAAAGGGGCGCTATCGAACTGCAAAAGAAAATAAGCAGTGACAGGAGTACAAAACCTTCTTGAAAAAGTGCAAATACGCCGGAGGGTAAAGTCGCAGGAATCATCATGCCGAAAAGACGAATGCTTATAAACTCGAAAAAGTGCGAAGGAACAAACAGTAAAAGGCAAGTTATTGCAATCGCTAAATTGCCTGACAGAGAAGGATTCCCCCCTCGGTATAGATGACTATTGCATCTCGGGCAGTAGGCGCTTTTGCCTCTCTCCACAGAGACAAGGTCAACGGGTAGTTCACAGCCGTGGCAAAGCCTAATATTGGTTGGCTTGGAGCCATGAGCATGCAATACCTGAGGGGCGTTCATCGCAGCCCCTCTATATTTTTGGCACGAGAAAAGGACCTAAGCGTGACTTTGCACGTTGCCGTATAAGGTTTGATATAAGCCTTGCTGTTCAACCAATTCTCCATGAGTACCTGCTTGAGATACTTGACCGTCTTCAAGTACGTAGATCAAATCTGCCTGTTTAACCGCGGACAATCTATGTGCGACAATTAACGTTGTACGACCACGTAGAAACTCGGTAAGCGCTTTATGCAATGCGGCTTCTGTTGCAGTATCGAGTGCCGACGTCGCTTCATCCAAAATGACAAACTTAGGATTACTCAAGATCATTCTTGCAATCGCTAGGCGCTGACGTTGTCCACCTGACAGCCGAATACCATTGCGGCCTATTTGCGTATCAAGCCCATCACTGAGTTGACTGATGACATCTTGCATCTGCGCGACTTCAAGCGCGCGCCATAAAGATAAGTCATCATATTCTGAGCCTAGCGTCAGATTATGCCTTAAAGTGTCATTAAAGAGTATAGGCTGTTGTAATACAACGGCAATTTGCTCTCTAATTATCTCAAAACTGATATCATTTGTAGTTTGACCATTGTAGCGGATATAGCCGGAGTTAGGCTGATACACACCGATAAGCAACTGGATCAATGTTGATTTGCCCCCGCCGCTGGAACCGACCAGCGCCACTTTTTTACCCGCTGGTATGGTGAGGCTCAATTTAGAGAGGACTTGTACTTCATCATTGTAAGAAAAACTCACCTTGTCGATTTCAACATCGACTTCTCGATCATCAGTAAATGGATTCACCTTACTTTGAGGGCGATGTTCTTCTTCTAAATCTAATAGGGCATTGATCCGTTTCAGTGCGGCTTTGGCACTATACCAAGAAAACTGAATGCCAAGCAGTTCTTGAACAGGAGAGAGCATGAACCAAAGGTAGCCAAATACTGCGAAGATTTGACCTATGGTCAGGTCACTAAACAAGACCATTAACATTGCAACTGCGCGGAATAACTCAAATCCTAATAAAAATAGAAGGAAAGAGACTCGACCAGCGGCTTCCGATTGCCATGCATACTTATCTGCATCTTGGCGAATGTGGTCTGCATGGGTTTTTAGTTCGTTAAGAAATTCCCGTTCTCGATTTGCCGCTCTTAGTTGATAGATGCCATCTAAGGTCTCGACTAATCGATTCTGAAAACGTTCAAACGATTGATTTTCGCGCTTTTTAAGATGCTTTACTTTACTGCCTAGCTTACGCGAAAAATAGATTACAACCGGATTGACCAACAGAATAAACAGACCTAAACGCCAGTCTAGCCAGAGAAGAACCCCTGCGGTACCTATGACAGTCAACAGGCTGATAAGAAATTTACTGAGAGTTGAACCAATAAACTGATCGATGGTTTCTATGTCAGTAATCAAGTGAGCATTGATACCTCCAGAGCCACGAGTCTCATACTGCCGAATGCTGATACGGCCCAGTTTATCGATCATTTTGCTACGCATTTGATACGTAATGGTTTTAGATACCAAAGTAAACTGACGGCTCTGTACGATGGAAAGTGCTTGGCTAGCCGTACGCATAAGTACAACTAGCAGCAGGGTCAAAAAGATATAGCCAGTTGCTGTCTGCATTGAATCAGGTAACAGTTGGTTCATCACTTTAAGGCCCGTACCGGGTTGGTTGAGCAACACTTCGTCGACCATAAGTGGCATCAACAATGGAATGGGCACACTGATTAAGGTGGCGATGAAAGCAATGACATTGGCAAATATCAGCTTATTGCGGTGTTGTTTTACTTGTGTTATCAACCAAGAACGGCTAATAGTGTTGGAATTGTTAGTCATTGTAATGAGAATGCTTACTATTTGTAGTTTGCGAAATTGTACGCAGATTCATAGTGGAAGTCTCTAGTTTTCAAATGGATGTATAAATGAAAATAGAACATTATCAACGCTTAACCAAACAAGTCATCGCACTTATCGAATCTGAGACCGATTTGATCGCCAATTTGTCAAACATCAGTGCTTTACTCAACATGGAACTTGAAGAGTTAAATTGGGTTGGTTTTTATCTAATGAAAGATGACCAACTGGTGCTTGGTCCGTTTCAAGGCAAGCCTGCATGTGTGCGCATTCCGGTAGGGCGTGGAGTCTGTGGAACCGCGGTCGCGACCAACACGGTTCAGCGTGTTCATGATGTGCATGAGTTTGAAGGACATATCGCCTGTGATGCAGCGAGCAACTCAGAGATCGTGATTCCATTTTCGATTGATGGTGAAATGTTTGGTGTGTTGGATATTGATAGTCCGAAAGTGGGGCGATTCAATGAAATCGATGAGCAGGGGCTAACTTTTTTGATGCAGGAAGTAGAAAAGCTGCTTAATTCACACGCTATCAAGGCATAAATTATCTATTGAGTGTGGTTTTTCGCTTGCAGGTCACTATAATACCTCAAATATTTAATCTTAATGCTCGCGGATGAACCGCAATAACCAGGAACCCACATGGAAAACACTGAAAAGTTAAAAAACAGCAAAGAAGTTATCGCATATATTGCTGAATGTTTCCCTAAGTGCTTTACTTTAGAAGGTGAAGCTAAACCACTTAAAATTGGTATCTTTCAAGATCTTGCGGATCGTCTAAGCGATGATCCTAAAGTAAGCAAAACTCAACTTCGTGCAGCGTTAAGACAATACACTTCATCATGGCGTTACCTTCACGGTGTTAAGCCTGGTGCAGTACGTGTAGATTTAGATGGCAACCCAGCAGGCGAGCTTGACGAAGAGCACGTAGAACACGCAAAAACAGCACTAGCTGAAAGCAAAGCTAAAGTGCAAGCTCGTCGTAAAGAGCAAGCGACTAAAACTCGCGAAGAAAGTAAAGAGAAAGCTAAGCCTGCGGCGAAGAAGCCTCAAGGCCGTCGCCCGCAACAAAATAAAGTACAAAAAGCCGCTAAGCCTGTAGAAACGCGTGCTCTGAATGCTGACGAAGTGAAAGTTGGTAATCAAGTAAACGTCAATATGGGCAAAGGAAACATGGCTGCGACTATCGTTGAAATCAATAAGGAAGATGTGCGTGTTCAACTGACTAACGGCCTACAAATGGTTGTAAAAGCGGAGCACTTGCGCGCATAAAGGAGATACTCCTACGCATGAAATGCCGTTCAAAATTGTCGCTGATTGCTGCTAGCTTATTGCTAGCAGCTTCTACTGCTCATGCTTTAGAAGCAAATATCAGTTTAGAGGACCTACCAGTCCTGACTCCAGAAGCTCAGCATGAGACAGCCAGCAAACGTGTCACATCTCGCTTTACACGTTCTCATTACAAACACTTCTCGCTAAACGATCAATTTTCTCAAGCTATTTTCGAACGTTATATCGAAATGCTTGATTACAATCGTAATATCTTTACGCAAGCGGATATCGACTCTTTCAAAAAATGGACATCAGGAATCGATGACCAATTGAAAGCGGGAGATAACCAGATTGCATTTGATGTCTACAATCTGTCAATCAAGCGTCGTTATGAACGTTTTAAGTATGCTTTGTCTATCCTCGATCAGGAGATGAGTTTCGATAATGATGAAACCATTGAGCTTGATCGCAGTGAAGCCGCATGGCCAGCCGATACCGCAGAGCTTGATGAACTTTGGCGTAAGCGAGTCAAGTATGATGCGTTGAACTTAAAGTTAACGGGCAAAGATTGGGATGAGATTAAAGACACGTTAGGCAAGCGTTATAACAACGCGCTCAAGCGTTTAGGTCAAACTCATAACGAAGATGCGTTCCAGCTCTACATGAACGCATTTGCTCGTCAGATTGATCCTCATACTAGCTATCTTTCACCTCGCAGTGCAGACCAGTTTCAAACTGATATGAATTTGTCGCTTGAAGGTATTGGTGCGGTACTGCAAATGGAAGACGATTACACTGTTATCCGTTCGTTGGTGGCTGGTGGCCCAGCGTCGAATAGTAAGCTTCTAGCGGAAGGTGATCGAATCATTGGTGTTGGTCAAGATGGTGAAGATATCGTTGATGTCATCGGTTGGCGTCTTGATGATGTTGTTCAGCTAATCAAAGGACCGAAAGGCACCAAGGTTAATCTGCAAATCTTGCCTGAAGGCAAGGAAGCGAAAGCGGATGTTGTTACCATCGTTCGAGACAAAATCCGTCTAGAAGACCGAGCGGTAAAATCTGAAGTGATTGAGAAGGATGGCAAAAAAATTGGTGTTCTAGAAGTACCAAGTTTTTATGTCGGACTTGCAAAAGACACCGATAAACTTATCGAAGAGCTCAAGGGCAAGGGTGTTGATGGCATCATTGTTGATCTTCGTAACAACGGTGGTGGTGCACTCACTGAAGCAACAGAACTTTCCGGTTTGTTTATCACTAGCGGCCCTGTTGTCCAAGTGAGAGACAGCTATGGTCGAGTCAACGTCAATAGTGATACCGACGGTAAGAGCAGTTATGACGGTCCATTAACGGTATTGATTAATCGCTATAGTGCTTCCGCTTCAGAGATTTTTGCTGCGGCAATGCAAGACTATGGGCGTGCCATTATTTTGGGTGAAAACTCTTTCGGTAAGGGAACGGTTCAGCAACATCGTTCGCTAAACCATATCTACGATCTTTTCGACAAAGAGTTGGGTTACGTTCAGTATACCATCCAAAAGTTCTATCGTATTGATGGTGGTAGTACACAAAACAAGGGTGTCGCCCCAGATATAGCGTTCCCTACAGCGATAGATCCAAGCGAAACGGGTGAGTCGGTAGAAGACAATGCACTGCCTTGGGATAGTATTGACAAAGCTAAATACGAAATGTTACAGCGTAATGAGGCATTGATTGGTAAGCTTGCCGCTAACCACCAAACTCGTATTGCTAAGGACCTAGAGTTTCGTTTCGTGGCCGAAGATATTGAAAAATACAAGGCAGAGAAAGACGATAACTCTTTGTCGCTCAACGAAAAAACACGTAAAGCGGAAACCGATGCAGCAGACGCACGCCGTTTAACTCGAATTAATGAGAGACAAAAAGCAGCAGGTCAAGAGCCGTATAAGACACTGGATGATATCCCTAAAGATTATGAATCGCCGGATGCCTACCTTAGCGAATCGGTAGCGATAATGGTTGATATGATTAAATCTTAATTGAAATCAATCGATTAAAAAGCGAGTCATTTGGGCTCGCTTTTTTTATACAATAAAATATTGTGATAAAGATCAATTTTTTTAGCTAAATATACCTGACGTGCCTAAGCTTAAAGAAAAGAGTGAGGAGCACGTGATGAGATTGTTAGCTCTAATATCATTAATTTTTAGCCTTTCGGTGCTCGCTGATGGAGTGAAAGACAACAGCGATTTAACTCAGTTCGATCAACCGTTTCTGCTAGGAGACTGGTACCTCGTTAATCCTAATCCTGAACAGTCGCAGGAAAACTTTTTAGCGATCAAGCTGTCCCTGGATTCAAACTATAGTTTTAAGATTGATATTCAGAAAAGGGACTATTCAGTCGACCACTGGGAAGGGTTGTACACAGCCAATGAAGATACTTTGGTTCTTGGATTGAATACTTCAGAGCCTCAAATGTACGAGTATTCAGCCAACCACAATTTACTCAGTTTAAATGGCGTTACTTTCACTAAAGCGTTGTCCAACGCATTGTCTGGTATGTGGTCGAGTGCACATTTGGGTGGCGATGATATTCATGCCAGCGACGTACAAAAGTTGGATCTGATTTTACAGCCAGATTTTGTCTTTATGTTCCGGGTGAGTAATGATGATGGCGATGAGGCGATACACAAAGGTGTTTACTATACAGAGGGCGAGCACTTGGTGCTTCTCTATGAAAATGGTGAACATGAAACACGATACACGCTGAACCGAGATACGCTGACTTTGGAAATGGAAGAAGGCGCGCTGTATGCCGTATTAAATCGAATCCGTTGATAAAGCGTGGTAGAGAAATGTGCCCCTTGCTGACTAAATAGACAAACAGTTTGAGTTTTATGTCAACAATAGAGAAAAAACGAGGTATTTCGACATCGAACCTCGTTTTTTTATATCCAGAGTTGTAAGCTAATACGCAAATTGTAACGGGAAAATTCCCGAACTTTATTATTACTGCGCTAGACTTTTACAGCGCAATGTTCAGATGCATTCAGTCAGAAGGATTTCGACATGGCTCAGACTCCTCAAGCCAAGTACCGCAAAGATTATCAATCACCATCACACACCATCACTGATATTGATTTGACCTTTGATCTCTACGATAACGAGACGACAGTAACCGCGGTTTCTCAAGTTAAGCAATTTAAAGATGCAACAACACTTCGCCTAGACGGAGAAGAACTCAAGTTACAAAGTATCACCGTCAATGGTGAAGCTTGGTCAGACTACAGCGAAATTGAAGGTGGATTAGAAATTCATCAGCTTCCATCTGAGTTCACTCTGACGATTGTGACCTTAATTGATCCTGAAGCTAATACCGCTCTAGAAGGTCTGTATAAATCGGGTGGGGCTTTCTGTACTCAGTGTGAGGCGGAAGGTTTCCGTCGAATCACTTACTACATGGATCGCCCAGATGTTCTAGCGAAATACACCACGAAAGTGATTGCAGATAAAGCACACAACCCATTCTTACTCAGCAATGGTAACCGTATTGCGCAAGGTGAGTTAGAAGGCGGACGCCATTGGGTGCAGTGGCAAGATCCTCATCCAAAACCAGCTTACTTGTTCGCTTTGGTCGCTGGTGATTTCGATGTACTACGTGACAAATACGTAACTCAATCTGGTCGTAATGTTGAACTCGAAATTTTTGTTGATAAGGGCAACCTAGATCGTGCTCCGCATGCGATGACGTCATTGATCAACTCGATGAAGTGGGACGAAGAGCGTTTCGGCCTTGAATATGACTTGGATATCTACATGATTGTAGCGGTCGATTTCTTTAACATGGGAGCGATGGAGAACAAGGGTTTAAATATCTTCAACTCTAAGTTCGTATTAGCGAATGAGAAAACAGCGACTGACACTGATTATTTAGGCATTGAAGCGGTCATTGGTCATGAATATTTCCATAACTGGACTGGTAACCGTGTAACTTGTCGCGACTGGTTCCAACTGAGCCTTAAAGAAGGTTTGACTGTATTCCGTGATCAAGAATTTTCTTCAGATCTTGGCTCTCGTGCTGTGAATCGTATCAACAATGTAAGAATCATTCGTGGTCCTCAGTTTGCTGAGGATGCCAGCCCGATGTCTCATCCGATCCGCCCAGATCAAGTGATTGAAATGAACAACTTCTACACTTTGACGGTTTACGAAAAAGGCAGTGAAGTGATTCGTATGATGCATACCTTGCTTGGTGAAGAGGGTTTCCAAAAGGGCATGAAGCTGTACTTCGAACGCCACGACGGTACGGCCGCGACTTGTGAAGATTTTGTCTCAGCGATGGAAGATGCAAGCGGTGTTGACCTTAAGCAATTCCGTTTATGGTATAGCCAATCTGGAACACCAACATTACGCGTAGCGAGCGAGTACGATGCACAAGCAAAAACCTACACATTGACGGTTGAGCAATCGACGGAGCCAACTCAGGATCAAGCAGAAAAGCAGGCCCTGCATATTCCTTTTGATGTCGAGCTCTATGCGGTAAATGGAGAGATGATTGAGTTACGCTGTAACGGTTCTGTTGTTGGTAATGTTCTTGATGTGACTGAAGCGAAGCAGACATTTGTGTTTGAAGACGTTGCTGAAAACCCCGTTCCTTCATTGCTACGCGAATTCTCTGCGCCAGTAAAACTGGAGTATGATTACAGTGATGAAGAGCTGATTTTCTTGATGGTTCATGCGCGCAACGAGTTTGCTCGTTGGGATGCAGGACAAATGCTTCTTGCCAAGTACATTCGTACGAATGTCGAAAATGTTCAAGCTGGTGGCGAGGTTAAACTTGCTGAGGCGGTCATTGACGCTTTCCGCGGTGTACTTCTGTCTAGTGACCTTGAACCTGCATTCATTGCAGAGATGCTATCGCTACCAAGTTTCAATGAAGTGTTAGGTTGGTACAAGCAGGTGGATGTTGATGCGATTGCTAAGGTGCTGAAAGCATTGAAAGTAATTCTCGCCACTGAATTGAATGATGAGCTGAGTGCGATTTATCATAGCTCTAAGCAAGCCAAGTACTCTATCGAACATGCGGCAATCGGCCAACGCTCTCTTCGAAACACTGCTTTAGGCTTTTTGGCTTACACCGAGCAGGGTAACGAACTTGCCAAGACGCAATACGCTGAGGCTAATAACATGACTGACACCATTGCAGCAATGAGTGCCGCGAATAGTGCACAGTTAGAATGTCGTGAAGCATTAATGCAAGACTACAGCGATAAGTGGAAACATGATGGTCTTGTGATGGATAAGTGGTTTACTTTACAAGGTACCAATCCAGCGCAAGATGCACTTGAGGTGATCAAGAAGACGATGGAACACGAAGCGTTTAGTCTTAAAAACCCTAACCGTATTCGTAGCCTAATTGGTTCTTTCCTCAATATGAACCCAGTACGCTTCCATGCAAAATCTGGTGAAGGTTATCAGTTTGCGGGGGAGATCTTACGCGAGCTAAATAGTAGTAACCCGCAGGTAGCTTCGCGTCTGATCGATCCGCTGTTGAAGTTCCGCAAGTACGATACTGCTCGCCAAGAGCTTATCAAAATGGAACTAGAGGCATTAAAATCAATGGATAATCTGGCTAAAGACCTGTTTGAAAAAGTGACCAAAGCGTTGGAATCTTAATCAATATGGCGAAAACAGTAGCACTTTTTAGTGCTACTGTTTATTTATACAGCTGTCTATCACTGTCAGATAAAACGTGACTTTTTTGACCGATTTCATGAAGCATTACTATTTTACTCTCAACATCAGTTATCAAACTTTTCTCGCACACTACAGTGGGGCAGCAAGCAATGTTTTAGTGGTGACTGACAATGGCTTACGCCTACAATTGCCTGCATCGCGTTTCAGGCCTTTTCTTAGTCAAATTGGCCTAAAAGGGCGCTTTAGATTAACAACTGACCAAAATAATAAGTTTTTAGAGTTAGAACTTCTGTGAGCAACTGATTTTATAGAAGTTTAAATAGAACATCAGTCACATTATCAAACATTTCACCTCCTACCACTCCCAAAAGAATTAACTATTTATCAATAAAGCTTTTACAATAAAGCGGCATTACCCGTGTTAAGCACTATGCTTACAACATCCCCAAAATACATACAATTCTAATTGTGGAGTGTGATTATGACCGCGCGTGAAACATTGATGCCGGTTCTGCTTGAAAAAGTATACAAACTTATTCAAGACAAACTCGAGCTTGCTCATCAACCCCTAGTCACCCAACTTGCTCAACATTTATTTAGCAACATTTCTCAGGACGATTTGGTCGAACGTAACGAATCTGACTTGTATGGCGCAGTAGTGTCACTTTGGCACCATATTAATGAGAAAAAAGCTGACGAGATTTCTGTTCGAGTTTTTAATCCAACCGTAAGTCGCCAAGGCTGGCAATCAACGCATACAATCGTTGAGATTGTGGTACCTGATAGTCCATTTTTGGTCGACTCAGTAAAAATGGCACTAAGCCGCTTGGATCTTTCATCACACTTAATGCTTCATGGTCCGACTCAAATCGCTCGTTCTAAGACAGGGGCGATTACCGGTATTAACCAAGGTGAGGGCGGACTTCAATCTCTTTTCCATATTGAAGTTGACCGTCTGAGTGACAAAGAAGCGATGGCGGCACTTAAAGAAGAGCTGTTGAGCATTCTTAACGACACCGGCTTGGTTGTTAAAGACTGGTTACTGATGGTCGAAAAATTAGAAGAAGTGACCACAAAAGTTGAGGCGCAGCAGGGTAAGATTGAGATTCAGCGTGATCGTTATGATGAATCTATCCAGTTCCTACGCTGGTTAGGCAGTCATAACTTTACCTTCATGGGTTACAAAGAATACGATCTTGTTACTGTCGATGGTGATACAGAGCTTAGACCTACTGCGGATAAAGGACTTGGTTTGTTTGCAAGCCGTGACCGTGTTCGTACCGTCAAACTTTCGGACTTCCCTGATTCTGCACGACTAGAAGCAAAGAAACCTTTCCTATTGATCGTCACCAAAGGTAACCAACCTTCACGCATCCATCGCCCTGCCTATACTGACTACATTGGCATCAAGAAGTTTGATGATAACGGCAAGGTGATTGGTGAGCATCGCTTCACAGGTTTATACACATCAGCGGTGTACAACCAAAGTGTTGCGAGTATCCCTCTGATCCGTGAAAAGGTAGGCCGTATTCTTGAAGCGAGTGGCTATCGCGAAGGATCATACTCTTACAAAGCACTTCACAATATTCTAGAAAACTACCCAAGAGATGAGTTACTTCAAGCAAAAGAAGAAGAGTTGCTAGAAGTCGGTATGGGTGTTGTTCAGATGCAAGATCGCGATCTGCTGCGTCTGTTCGTTCGCAAAGACCCGTTTGGTCGTTTCTTCAGTTGTATGGTGTATGTGACAAAAGATCGTTACAACACAGAACTTCGCCGTCAAACACAGCGCATATTGAAACAGTATTTTGGCTGTGAACAAGAAGTCGAATTTACTACCTACTTCTCAGAGAGCCCTCTCGCTCGTACACATTACATTGTTCGTGTTGATAACAACAACATGGGCGTAGACGTCAAAACGATTGAGCAAAATTTAATGGAAGCATCTTCAACTTGGGATGATCGTTTATCAGAAGCGATCGTAGCGAACTTTGGTGAGAGTAAAGGCCTGCCTTTAGCGAAAGAATACCTTCGTGCTTTCCCTCGTTCGTACAAAGAAGATGTTATGCCTGGCTCGGCAGTTGCGGATATTGAACGTCTAGAAAAACTCAGTGATGATAACAAACTTGGAATGCTTTTTTATCGTCCGCAAGAGTTGGCGGCGGATTCGAAGTCTGTCCGTCTAAAGCTATACCACCGTGATGAGCCAATCCACCTTTCTGATGTGATGCCAATGTTAGAAAACCTTGGCTTAAGAGTGATTGGTGAGTCGCCTTATGAAGTTCGCAAAACGAACGGTCAAGTATTCTGGATCCTCGACTTCTCAATGCTTCATAAGAGCGAAAAGAGTGTTGATCTTCGTGAAGCTCGAGATCGCTTCCAACAAGCTTTTGCTGCTATCTGGGCAGGCGAACTAGAGAGTGATGGCTTTAACCGCTTAGTTCTTGGCGCTTCATTGACAGGTCGCGAAATTTCGATCTTGCGTGCTTATGCTCGCTACATGCGTCAAGTGGGATTCCCATTTAGTCAACAATACATCGAGGATACTCTTAGCCATTATCCTGATTTGGCGAAAGGTCTAGTTGATCTATTTACTAAACGTTTTGAACCAAAATTCAAAGGTAGCCAGAAAGGGCAAAGTGAACTGATTGCTCATATCACAGAGCAACTTGATCATGTCGAGAGCTTGGACGACGATCGGATCATCCGTCGTTACATGGAAATGATCACGGCAACACTACGCACTAACTACTATCAAGTCGACGATAACAAGCAGTTTAAGCCTTGGCTTTCGTTGAAGATGAAACCAACCGAGATTCCAGAGATTCCTCAACCGGTACCTGCGTTTGAAATCTTTGTTTATGCACCTGATATCGAGGGTGTTCACTTACGTGGCGGTAAAGTGGCACGTGGTGGATTACGTTGGTCTGATCGTCAAGAAGATTTCCGTACTGAAATCTTGGGATTGGTTAAAGCTCAGCAAGTTAAGAACACGGTCATTGTTCCTGTCGGCGCTAAAGGTGGTTTCGTTTGTAAACGTCAGCACACGCTTAACGGACGTGATGAGATTTTTGCTGAAGGTCAACGTTGTTACAAACGTTTCATCCGTGCATTACTAGACGTTTCCGACAACATCATTGAAGGTGAAGTTGTTCATCCTAAGAATGTTGTTCGTCATGATGAGGACGATCCATACTTGGTTGTTGCCGCTGATAAAGGTACAGCGACTTTCTCAGATTTGGCTAACTCTGTGTCAGAAGAGTACAACTTCTGGCTTGGTGATGCATTTGCTTCCGGTGGTTCAAATGGCTACGACCACAAAGCCATGGGTATTACTGCTAAAGGTGGTTGGGAATCGGTCAAACGTCATTTCCGTGAAATGGGCATAAACTGTCAGACCACTGACTTTACCGCTATTGGTGTTGGTGATATGGCAGGGGATGTGTTTGGCAACGGTATGTTGCTATCTAAACATATCCGTCTCCAAGCGGCATTTAACCACATGCACATCTTTATTGATCCTAATCCAGACTCAGCAACAAGCTGGGAAGAGCGTAATCGTCTGTTTAATCTACCTCGCTCTAGCTGGCAAGATTACAACGCGGATCTTATTTCTAAGGGTGGTGGTATTTTCTTGCGTAGCGCAAAATCAATTGCACTGACGCCTGAAATCCAGAAAATGCTGCGTACTAAGAAAACGTCAGTCGCACCAAGTGAATTGATCAAAATGATTCTATCTATGGAAGTGGATCTTCTATGGAATGGTGGTATCGGTACTTACGTTAAAGCATCGACCGAAACGCATACGGATGTTGGCGACCGTGCTAACGATGTATTGCGTATCGATGGTCGCGATCTGAAAGCTAAGATTGTGGGTGAAGGTGGTAACTTGGGTATGACTCAGTTGGGACGTATTGAATACGCTCTAACTGGTGGTCGTGTCAATACGGACTTCGTCGACAATGTTGGCGGTGTAGACTGTTCGGATAACGAAGTGAACATCAAGATCTTCCTAAATGGTTTGGTTGCCAATGGTGATCTTACTGTTAAACAGCGCAACGAGATCCTTGAGTCGATGGAAGATGAAGTGGGTCAGATTGTTCTGGAAGATGCTTACTGTCAGTCAGAATCGATTTCGGTGACTGAACAGCAAGGCACTTCTTTAGTCAAAGAGCAAATTCGCTTTATCCATACAATGGAAAAAGCAGGGTACCTTGACCGTGCACTTGAGTACATCCCTGACGATGAGACTCTAATCGAACGCGAAAAACAAGGCATGGCTCTAACTCGTCCAGAGCTAGCTGTGTTAGTTGCGTACGGTAAAATGGTGCTTAAAGAAGAACTGGTACACGAAGACATCGCCAATGATGAATTCCATGCACAGCAGTTAACTCATTACTTTCCAACCGAGTTACGCCGTAACTATTCAGCGCAAATGGTTAACCATCCGCTACGCTCTGAAATTATTGCTACTGCGTTAGCAAATCAGATGGTGAATGAGATGGGGTGCAACTTTGTCACTCGTCTTCAAGAAGAAACCGGAGCACATGTCGTTGATATTGCTAACGCTTATGTTGCATCACGTGAAATCTTCGGTCTTGGTCAAGTTCTCGAACATATCCGTAAGCTAGACAACGACGCATTAACGGTTGCTCAGTATGACATGATGTTCTACGTACGCCGTACTCTACGTCGTCTATCTCGCTGGATCCTACGTAACCGCAGTGGACGTCAGAGCGTTAAATCTTTGATAGAGCTTTACCAAGCTGATGTAGAAACCATCAAGCAACACTTGGATGATATGCTCGTTCCTTCCGAAGTGAAAGAGCACAACCAAATGGCTCAAGACTGGATCGAGCAGGGTATTGAAGCAGAACTTGCGAATTATGTTGCTCGTCTCTCTAGTTTGTACTCAGTACTGGATATTTCTACAGTGGCGCGTGAAAAAGGCAAAACTGTCGAACAAAGTGCAAAACTGTACTACAACCTAGGCGATCGTTTGTCACTGCACTGGTTCTTGAAACAGATTAATGGCCAAGCAGTAGACAACCACTGGCAAGCACTGGCACGTGCCGCTTTCCGTGAAGATCTAGATTGGCAACAACGTCAGTTAACAGGTCAAGTTCTCAGCTGTGCTTGTGCACCGGAAGATTTCGATGTGATGAAAGCGCTTGATGAGTGGATCGTGACAAATGAAGTATCGCTACATCGTTGGGAAAATATCCTCAATGAATTTAAAGTAGGTTCAGTGCATGAATTTGCAAAATTCTCGGTAGCGCTACGTGAACTGATGTTGCTTAACTTGAATTGTTCAGCAAATGAGTAAACGATTGCTATAATTCGTTGAATTAATCGGTAAAACATTTAATAATACAGCCCCGTTTACACGGGGCTTTTTTCTTTCGGAGGCACAATGCTTTACCGTCTAGCCAGAACTGGCTTTTTCCAACTTGATGCCGAAAAGGCACATGATCTTGCAATTCAAAACTTCAAACGTTTTACTGGCACACCATTCGATCTTCTTTATCGCCAGCAGTTACCACACCGTCCCGTCGAATGCATGGGTTTAACATTTCGTAATCCAGTCGGCTTGGCAGCAGGTTTAGATAAAAACGGTGAATGCATTGAAGCATTTGATGCGATGGGATTTGGCTTTGTTGAAGTAGGGACCGTCACACCGCGACCTCAGTCTGGAAATGACAAGCCACGTTTGTTCCGCCTGGTTGAAGCGGAAGGCATTATCAACCGTATGGGGTTCAACAACCTAGGCGTTGACAACTTAGTTGAGAACGTGAAGAAAGCTAAGTTCGACTGTGTGCTTGGCATCAATATCGGCAAAAACAAAGATACTCCGATTGAAAAAGGTGCTGAAGACTACCTAATTTGTATGGAAAAAGTCTATGAGTATGCCGGCTATATCGCGGTAAACATTTCATCACCAAACACGCCGGGATTACGCTCGTTGCAATATGGTGAAGCTCTGGATGAATTATTATCAGAGCTAAAAGTTAAACAGGCAGAGTTAGCCGAAAAACACGGCAAATATGTCCCGCTGGCACTGAAGATCGCACCGGATCTTAGCGATGACGAGATCAAACAGATCTGTCAATCACTGCTCAATAACAAGATTGACGCAGTCATTGCTACCAACACTACATTAGATCGCTCAATTGTAGAGGGTATGAAGCATGCTAATGAAGCAGGGGGACTAAGTGGTCGTCCTGTGCAACTGCGCAGTACTGAAGTGGTTCGCCGCTTACATGAAGAATTACAAGATCAGATCCCAGTAATTGGTGTTGGTGGTATTGATTCGTATGTTGCAGCAAAAGAAAAAATGATGGCTGGCGCTCAGCTGGTTCAGGTTTACTCTGGTTTCATTTATCACGGCCCAAGCCTAGTACGCGATATTGTAAAAAATCTCTAAAGTTTAAAGGCTTAGTGACATTGTCACTAAATCAATACGCCGAACAAACAGCATTAATTGAGAGGGAATGAGTTTTCATTTCCTCTTTTTTTTCATCTCTGAACTAATAAAATCCAGATATTGCTTGGAAAGGTAATTAAGCGTTTTACCTAATTTCACACAACAATACAGAGATGGAACGATGCTTAAACCCAATGACAAATGGACTTGGTACTATGATGACGCAGAACAGCATCTGATGTTGGATCTGGGTGATGATATGGTATTCAAGACCAACCTTCCACGTAAGCTGATTGTCGATTGCGCAATTGGCGTCAATGAATTCTCAGTTGATGATGCTTCTGCATTTCAAACTTACAAAGAGCAAATCGCGCTATTAGGTTTAAGTGAACCTAGACAAGCAGAGTTGGCTTTGTATTGTGTCGCAGCAAAGCGCTTCCATAAACCGGTACAACCTAAGAGCTGGTTTTTCGACAATCTGTCCGACGGACAGATGACCCCAGAAGAGGGTGACTTAATTCGTCTAAGCAACGCCTACAGCGACGGATATTTTATCGTTCTTGAAGTGGGAGAGTGCGCCAGTTTATGCGCGTACGTATGTTTGGAAGAGTTCGCTTTAAATGGCGCTAAAAGCCTTCAATTTGGACAAGCGATTAAAGTTATGCATGACCGTCTCGTGGTCTGCAACCATCATTTCCATGCTCAGCCAATCGCTTTGGTTAGCTGACATAAATTAGTTATCGTTCCTTTGTTTCATTTCCCGCCAGCTCAACGCTGGCATTTTTTTGCCTAAAATTTGGCTGGGTTGATACGACCTGGCAGTCAATTAAATGTGATTCTTGTACAAATTTTAACCGAACGAAGCGATTGATTTTTACTCACTAGAATACCTCTAGCGCATACAAGTGCACGTAAATTCCTCATTTAGCTGAAAACTGTAACTTAATTTCATCAAAAAGCGGCCTTGGTATAGACCAATTTCAATGAGAATAAGTATTCACTTCGGTCGGAGTGCTTGATTTTTCGTTGGATGAGTTTTCGAAAAGTTTGCCTAGTGAAATTTGGCTACAAACGATGAAGAGGCGAGTAAATGAACGTTTAAAGAGATAATTGATGGGAAATTCTGGAATGAACTAACGATAAAGTGATGATGTCAGGTATAATGCGGGGTCATTTTCTACAGAATAAAAACATCACTATGCATCAATATCTTGCGGTTACGTCCAATGGTTTAGAAAACCTATTGGTTGATGAGCTAACTAAGCTAGGGATCAACGACGCTAAGCCAGTACAAGCTGGTGTTCGCTTCAAGGCGAGCAACGAGCAGATTTACCGTTGCTGCCTATGGAGTCGTTTGGCATCCCGTTTTGTGCGTGTACTCTCAGAGTTCACCTGTAACGATGATATGGATCTCTATCTTGCCTCTTCTTCAGTGAACTGGGTTAATCAATTCCACAGTTCTAAGACGTTCGTCGTTGATTTCAATGGTACTAACCGCGAAATCCGCAATAGCCAGTACGGTGCAATGAAGGTCAAAGATGCCATAGTGGATTGTTATGAGAAGAAGAATCTACCTCGTCCTTCGATCAGTAAAGATCAACCTGATCTTCGTGTCCATGTGCGTTTGCATAAGGACAAAGCCATCCTTGGCCTAGATATGGTAGGTGGTGGTTTGCACCAACGTGGCTATCGTACAGAATCGGGTCGCGCGCCTCTACGCGAAACGTTAGCCGCTGCAATCATCCTCAGAAGTGGTTGGAGTGCGGATAAACCATTACTAGACCCAATGTGTGGTTCAGGCACATTACTTATCGAGGCAGCGATGATGGCTGCTAACATGGCTCCAGGTGTGGACCGCGCTAAGTGGGGCTTTGAGTCTTTAGAAGATTTTGAACCAGAGCTTTGGGCAGAGATTAAATCTGAAGCTTCAGTGCAGGCTCGCCGTGGTGTCAAAAAAATTGACACTAAGTTTTTCGGCTTTGATAACGATGCTCGTGTACTAAAAACAGCTCAAGATAACGCACGTCGAGCTGGCGTTGATTCATTGATTGAGTTCAAACAGGGTGACGCCGCAGAGATTATGCGACCAGAAGGATTCGAAGCAGGGGTTATTGTTTGTAACCCACCATACGGTGAACGTTTAGGCACTCATCCTGGTTTAATCGCTCTATACACCGCATTTGGCGCACAGCTAAAATCGCAATTTGGTGGATGTCAGGCATCAATTTTCTCTAGTTCAGATGAATTGCTGAGCTGTTTACGTATGAGAGCAGACAAGCAGTTCAAATTGAACAATGGTGCGTTACCGTGTCACCAGAAGAACTATTCTATTAGTGAGCGAGCTGCTCAAGACTCTAGTGACAGTGTCATAGAGTCATTGGTTGCGCCGGATTTTTCAAACAGACTGAAAAAGAACATCGCTAAGATTGGTAAGTGGGCGCGTAAAGAGAAACTAGATTGCTACCGTGTTTACGACGCGGATTTGCCTGACTATAACGTTGCAATTGACGTTTACCTAGACCAGTTGGTTATTCAAGAGTACGCCGCACCTAAGGACATTCCCGAAGAGAAGGCTAAGCGCCGCTTGACGGACATTATCCGTGCCACGATTCAAGTGACGGGTACACCGGCGAATAAGGTGGTACTTAAAGTACGAGAAAAACAGAAAGGTCGTGCTCAATACCAGAAGCTGTCTCAACAGTCAGAGACACTTGTGGTCAATGAGTATGGTGTAAAGCTTTCCGTTAATCTCCACGATTACTTGGATACGGGTTTATTCCTCGATCATAAGATTACCCGACGTAAACTGGGTGAAATGGCTCAGGGTAAGGATTTCCTTAATCTTTTTGCTTACACAGGCTCTGGCACCGTTCATGCGGCGTGTGGTGGCGCAAAATCCACAACGACGGTTGATATGTCGAATACCTATCTTGAGTGGGCGAAAGAGAACATGAAGCTCAACGGGCAGGTTGGTCGTCAACACCGATTTGAGCAAGCAGACTGCTTACAGTGGTTAGAGAAATCGACTGCTCAGTTTGATCTTATCTTTATCGATCCACCGACGTTTTCTAACTCTAAACGTATGGAACAGAGTTTTGATGTCCAGCGCGATCACATTCAGCTAATGAAAAACTTAAAACGTCTGCTTCGCTCTGGCGGTACGATAGTGTTCTCGAATAACAAGCGTCACTTTAAAATGGATTTAGAGTCGCTTGCAGACCTAGGACTCCAAGCGAACAACATTTCTCACCAAACGTTACCTATGGATTTTTCGCGCAACAAGCATATCCACAACTGCTGGGTGATAACACACAAGGAATAATGTTGACGTGATTACGTTATACAGTACAGAAGGGTGCCATCTTTGTGAGATGGCATTTTCCCTAACTCAACAACTCCACATTTCAGATCAAGTCGAGATTATCGATATAGCTTTCGATGATGAGCTGTTTTCTCGTTACGGTGTCACTATTCCGGTGCTCAGTTGCCAAGGTAATGAGTTGAATTGGCCGTTTGATTTGGAACAATTAAAAGTTTGGTTACGCAATAATGGCATTACTTACAATTAATAACGGATTGCTGGCATACGGTGATCATCCTTTACTAGACCATGCTGACTTCGCTCTACAAACCAATGAAAGAGTCTGTTTGGTTGGCCGAAATGGTGCGGGCAAATCTACCTTAATGAAAGTTCTGGCGGGTGAGGTGCTATTAGATGATGGCAAGCTGACAGTTACTCAAGATGTTGTCGTCTCTCGCTTAGAACAAGATCCGCCGCGCAATGAAGAAGGGACAGTCTTCGATTACGTTGCTGGTGGGTTAGCAGAAATCGGTCAACAACTAAAGATCTACCAAGATCAGTTAGATCTGATTGCTCATGATGCCTCTGAAAAAAACATCAACAAATTGGCTAGAATTCAAGAGCAGCTTGAACACTCGGGCGCATGGCGTTTCGAAGATCGCATTAAAAATGTTATGGATGCGCTAAATCTTGATGGTCACACCAAGCTGACGGATTTGTCTGGTGGGTGGCAGCGTAAAGCAGCGCTAGCGCGTGCCTTGGTGCGTGATCCTGATGTTTTGTTGCTTGATGAGCCTACTAACCACCTCGACGTGACGACAATCGAATGGTTGGAGAACTTTTTAAAGGATTTCCGAGGTTCGATTATCTTTATTTCTCACGACCGTGCATTCATCAAGTCTATGGCTACACGCATCGTCGATCTTGATCGCGGTAAGTTAGCGTCTTTTCCTGGTGATTATGATAATTACCTCGTTGAAAAAGAAGAGATGCTGCGCGTTGAAGAGATGCAAAACGCCGAGTTTGATAAAAAGCTTGCTCAAGAAGAGGTCTGGATTCGTCAAGGCATCAAAGCGCGTCGTACCCGTAACGAGGGTCGCGTCCGCGCACTTAAGAAGCTTCGAGAGGAACGCTACAATCGCCGCGATGTGCAGGGTAAGGCGAACATTCAGATTGATGATGCATCACGCTCAGGCAAAATCGTATTTGAAGCGCAAAATCTTGGTTACAGCATTGAAGGCAAGGCCATTGTTAGAGATTTTTCTTTCAACATCATGCGTGGTGACCGTATCGCTCTAATCGGTCCTAATGGTTGTGGTAAAAGTACCTTGCTTAAGTTGCTGCTGGATGAGCTCAAGCCTTCACAAGGCAAGCTTCACTGTGGTACCAAGCTAGAAGTCGCGTATTTTGACCAATATCGTGAAGTGCTTGATCCAGAGAAATCTGTTATCGATAACCTTGCTGATGGTAAGCAAGAGGTGATGGTTGGTGGTCGACAGCGTCATGCGTTGAGCTACTTGCAAGATTTTCTATTTGCCCCTCATCGCGCGCGAACACCGGTCAAAGCCTTGTCTGGTGGTGAGAAAAACCGTCTTCTTTTGGCGCGTATTTTTCTTAAATCCAATAACTTGTTGGTACTTGATGAACCAACTAACGATTTAGATATCGAAACATTGGAACTTTTAGAGGATTTACTTGCCAATTATCAGGGTACATTGTTGCTTGTCAGTCACGATCGTCAGTTTGTCGATAACACCGTGACCAACAGTTGGATATTCGAAGGCGATGGTGTTATTGAGGAATTTGTCGGTGGCTACCACGACGCACAGCAACAACGTCTTCAGGTTAAAAAAGCGCGTAATAGCGAAAAAGTTGAGTCGAGCGTTAAACAGGTTGAGGAAACTCCCAAAACCGCTGTAACAAAGAGTAAACCTAAGAAGTTATCTTATAAACTACAGCGCGAGTTAGAAGCATTGCCAGCCAAACTCGAACAATTAGAAGTGGATATTGAAAACTTGCAACAGCAGGTTAACAGTGCTGATTTCTTTTCCAAACCCGTAGAGCAGACGCAACCCGTATTAGATAAGCTAGCTGCGACAGAGCAGGAGCTTGAGATTGCTTTCGAACGCTGGGAAGAGCTCGAAGCGATGCAACAGGAAAGTTAAGATTAATGAGTAGTAATATTTTTAAAGTTTCACTAGTGGCAGCAACGGTCGCTGCTTCTTTCGGTGCTCATGCAGCGCTTTATGATGTTTATTTGCAAGACCCAGAGGGAACCAGCTCTAGCCTACAAACTTACGGTGTAGCTGTTGCTCCAAATGCAACTAATTGCTGGAGCAGTGCGTGTTCAGATTCTACTTCTGAAATGGCGACAGAAGTTAAGCGCTACCGTGAAGGGTTCCAGTATCGTGATGAGTCACCGTTCTTTTTACCATACGGTTGGACATACCTTGATGATAATTACGATGGTTTTAGAAATTACTGTCGTAATTTCTTAGGTTACTCAGATTCTTTGTGCGATGACTGGGCTGATAAACAGTACACGCAAGGCTATGCTAAAGAACAAGGTGGCAAGAACTATGCGGGGTCTATTGCTTACATAAATGATTCCGCTTTGTACGCAGAGAATACCGTCGTCAATAGTATTGATAATGGCTTTGCAACAGGGAATAGAACTATTGGAGGCTCTCCACGTAACGTTGCGTTTACTAGTATCAATGGCACATCAGTTGCTGATTTATCTCTAACTCAAAATAGTACGACTTACGCTGAATCACATGCTTGGAAAACGTTGGAGGATGGTGGCACGTACTACACAGTAGGAAGCGTTACTAAAACATCAAACCACGCTACCAGTGATAACAATTCGTATGCCGCGGTTTGGGTCGATGGAGTATTACAGGCTCCGATTGATTGGTTCAGTAGTACTACCACAAATAATGGCGATCGTAGAGCTCACGCAAGTGCTCGAGACATTATAAAAGATGGGAATGTTCTATATGCTGTTGGTTATAACTCCGACAGCGATGTGTATTTTAGAGCAACCGTGTTTAAATCGGATAACAATGGTGGAACGAGCTGGACTTCAAAAGCTGTTGATGGTTTCCCTTATGCAACGTCTGAATACGCTAACCAAACGCTACAAGCAGTGAATAACAACGGTATCGCAATTGGTACAGCAAAACTGAACCAGGCCCTTAATGGTGCATATGCGAATACATTGTTTTATGTCGACAACTTAACATCACCAGTCTACAAAGCATTTAGTGGTAGCATCTTTTTTAACGGCGCAAGTGGTAAAGCAGGCGGTATTAACAACTCAAACGATGTAGTTGGTACTATTGACTTTGAAAGTCACAAAGAGACCAATGGTAAACCGCGTGCTAAACGTGCGTTTATCACTAACTTAGGTACTGTCACTGGTTCCGCTCCTATCGGTGGTATTGCGCGTTACTTGGATGATCTAACCTATGGTGCTGGTGCTTCTACTGATAACAATCAATATCGCATAATTGAAGCCGCTGACATCAACGACGCGGGTATCATTGCAGCGACAGCGTACTACTGTGCTGGTGGCTTTGACAGTGAAGCTATTGACGCCACATGTAATGCAGGCGCATCACTTGTTGGGGTGAAACTTGTTCCTATCAATGGTCAGACAGCGACAGATATAAGCACTCGTCCTGTTACTCAGGAGAGGGTTGAGCGTCAAGGTGGCACAATTGGCTTTATCGCTCTGACTCTATTAGGGTTTCTAGGGTTCCGTAGAAAATAGGTTAAATTTTCAACTAGGGCACAGGTTCACAGTTTTGGATCTGTGCCTTTTTTATACCTTGAATTAAGCATCATTTTGATCGAATCTTAATGGTGAAGTCATAAAAACTTCACTTCTATCGACTAGTGCTGTGCTAACGATAGTCAGTCTGCGATAGATAAAGTAGTACGTTAAGACACATTTTATGTATGAGGACGACACTATGAAGAGACAAAAGCGTGACCGCTTAGAAAGAGCTCAATCTCAAGGATATAAAGCGGGCCTAAATGGCCGCTCGATGGAGGCTTGTCCATACCAGCAGATGGATGCTCGATCTTATTGGCTTGGTGGTTGGCGCGATGCCAGAGAAGATAAACACTCTGGTCTCTACAAATAACACTCACTCTCCACATACGAAATAGGATTTAGCCCCGAAAGGGGCTTTTAATGATGCTATTAATGCACTATAACTAAATGCGGTTGATTCAAAAAAACGACTCCGAAGAGTCGTTTGTTGAAACATTTGCGCTTAAAAAGCCGATGTGTCTTGGAAAAGGCCTACTTTAAGGTCTTTTGCAACGTAAATCTCTTTGCCATCAACTAATACACGGCCATCAGCAAGACCCATTACTAGCTTACGGTTTACTACACGTTTCATGTTAATTTCGTAAGTAACTTTTTTGGCAGTCGGTAGGATTTGGCCAGTAAACTTAACTTCGCCGACACCTAAAGCACGACCTTTACCTTTACCGCCAACCCAGCCAAGGAAGAAACCAACTAGCTGCCACATAGCGTCTAGACCAAGACAACCAGGCATTACTGGGTCGCCAGGGAAGTGGCAATCAAAGAACCATAGATCCGGAGTAATATCTAGTTCTGCTAGAATTAGACCCTTACCGAAATCACCTTCAGTTTCTGACATTTTAGTGATGCGATCCATCATTAGCATATTAGGTGCTGGAAGCTGAGGATAGCCTTCACCAAATAGTTCACCTTGGCTAGATGCTAGAAGATCTTCACGGTTATAAGAATCACGTTTGTTTTGCATTATCAATTACTCCAAATTTTGATAGCAGCATGTTAGTGAACACGTGTACGCTAAACAACTCCGATCAGTAAAAATATGAATTAAAACTCGGTTAAAACAACCAGTTTTTGATGCGTTCCACAATTCCTTGTGGGTGTTCATGTCTTTCAAAGTTTTCAATACGTTGCGCGATTCTACTGATCACACTCTCTTCGTCATCACCACGGAATGGTTTACCCATAATGATTGGAATTGCCTCATCGACGTTAGATACCGACCAGATATGAAATTCGTTATTTTTGATGCTTTCTACCACATCTTTATTAAGCGATAAATGTTTTAAATTCGACTTAGGCAGAATCACACCTTGATCACCTGTAAAGCCATTATGCTTACATACGTGATAGAAGCCTTCGATTTTTTCGTTGAGACCGCCAACAGCTTGCACGCGACCAAATTGGTCTACCGCGCCAGTCACCGCGATCTGCTGATCAATCGGATATTCCGAAAGTGCGCTGACAAAAGAGCAGAGCTCTGCCAACGACGCACTGTCTCCATCTACTTCACTGTATGACTGTTCGAAAACAACCGAAGCAGAATAGGGCAAAGGTTCATCTAAATTGAGTGCGCTGCTGACGAAAGCTTGCATGATCATCATGCCTTTGGCGTGTAGATTACCACCAAGTTCCGCTTTGCGTTCCACATCTGAGATATCACCATCACCAAAATGGATTACACAAGAGATTCGTGCTGGTTCGCCGTAAGACATGGGATGCCCAGGAACATCAATAACAGTGAGTCCATTGACCTGACCAATACATTCACCCTCAGTCTCGATGATTACTTGACCGTCCGTAATGTCAGCCAAAGCGCGCTCTGGGAGATAAGATTCACGCTGATATTTATTTGCAATCGCTTGGTCGAGGTCTTGCTCTGAAATGACTTTACCATTTGAGGTGAGCACAGCTTCATTAAGTAATGAAAGGTACCAAAGTGTCTCTATCGGCATGTAGTGCTGATCTTCTGTGTACCTTGCACCTGCAATCATTAAACGGTGAATAGCACCAAAGGAGAGTGCAGGGAGCTGGTATTCATCAACTAGCCAAGCAATATACCCTAAGTAAGTATCGATGCTCTGTTTATTAAGAGGAAGTTCTTGCTCAATCTCTGTAAACATCGCAAGGCCGCAATAAAGCTCTGGTTCAATGTATTCGAAATCTGCAATTTGGTGACGGTCACCAACAAGAACAAGCTTGATTTCGTATTGACGACAAGGTTTCTCTACAGCAATTTTGCGAGGATTTGCATTGACAGGGCTAATCTGTTCACCAAGAACAGCAGACTTAATCATCTGCCAACTAGCGGGATTGGCGAGTAATAATGTGACCGGTGTGATCAGATATCCGCCGTCTGCTTTATCTAAAAGCCCTTCAACTTTAGTGACAATGTCACCTTTGTCGTCGCAGGTATATGAACCGACTAAAGTGGCAATGTCTAAAGATTCCGTCGTTAATACCGGTTTGGAACTATCCGTTCTAACTAGACCATCTTTAACGATATTGCGGTAAAAGGCATTGTCGACCGCATTGACCATCAATATACGGTTAAAGCCATTCACGCTACATAGGGTATTAATTGCTTGTTTGAGACGTGGCTGGATGTCAAAAAAATCAACTTTCTCTAGCTGATTAAATCGATTGATTTGAGCGTCATATTGCGAATATTGCGGGGTAACAGCGTGCCAGCTTTCTTGATTCATCAATTCAGTTCATATACGTAAAATGGAGCGAAATTATATAGAAAAATGCTTCTGGTATATATAGATAATTTTATCTCATGATCTTGATCTCTTTTCGATTACAATAGGGATTGTAACTTTGCATGGTTAGGGTTACGCTGTCACCTACAACTGAAACGGAATGACTTTGCAATGAAATATCAACAGCTTGAAAACCTAGAGTGTGGTTGGAAATGGAATTATCTAATCAATAAGTGGAAAGCGGGAGAAGCGATCACTTGCCACATTGATACTAGTGAAGCAGATAGCGCGGTTAACGAGTTACGTCAGTTAGAACACCAACCCATAAAGGTGGTTGAGTGGATAGAAACTCATATGGCTCCTGAACTCGATAACAAGCTCAAACAGGCCATTCGTGCAAAACGTAAACGTCATTTCAATGCAGAACAGATACACACAAAGAAAAAATCTATAGATCTTGATTACCGTGTATGGGAGAAGTTGTCACACCGAGCAAACGAGTTGGGTTGCACTTTATCCGATGCTATAGAGTATCTGCTTTCTGAAGCTTCTCGAAGTGAAAAAGCGAGTAAGGCAGTGAGTAGCCTCAAAGAGGATTTAAGTAAGCTTCTCGATTAATAAGGATAGAACTATGCTATACGTTATTCTTGTCGCATCCGCTATTATATTTTGGTTAGTTGCCGTCGATAGGCCAGTACTTAGAGTGACCTTTACCGAGGGTAAAATTACCAAAGAAAAAGGGCATTTCCCGCCGGGCTTTAAACACAATGTTGTTGAAATTGCGGAACGTACGCCATTCAGTGGGGAGCTTAAAGTTTATCAGCAACGTACAGGCACTAAGCTCGTGATGTCTAAGCAGATTCCGAAAAAAATACAGCAGCGTATTCGCAATGTATTCCCATTTCAAGGCTTTACGAGCAAAGGCAAAAAACGCAGCAGTTAAGCTTATACAATGTTTGATACTCTAGATCGTAGCAGTGTCGTGGTTAAAAACTACCCAGACAAGGCACTATAACTAAACATTTAGTTAAGAAATCCCTATCTTTAGCTTATCAACCCCAAGTTTTCCAGGGTTGAAGTTATTGTTACGTTGTAATTTTTATCAAGGAATGGATTGAAAGATGATTCAAATCTGAAACACAGCATCATCGATAAATAATTAATCTGTAGTGAACGTATTCACGCAATTAAATTAATATGCTCAATAAACAATACTACCTATTAATTTTGGCTTCTCTATTAGTATTCGAATCATCACAAGCTGAGGAGAACGGCTACCCACTTTCACCATTCATTGATCAAAATGACACATACCAATTCCCTGTCGATACGTCAAATGGGCAAGCTTCAAATGGAACAATGCAAGGTATCTATGGCGGACTTGAGTTAAATCGAATGTATAGTTGGGACATTGTATTTCAACAGCGCGGAGCTTTAGATACCGAAAACACGAGCACCGCCTCAATTGTCGAGAGTGCGCTTAAGTACGACTACTTTCTGTCAAATAACTACAGTATCTATGCTCGGCTCGGCGTCGCATATTGGGATTCGAAACAAAGCCAAAGTACGCTAAAAGACGTATCCCCGATGGTTGAAACAGGCTTAACTTATTGGGTTACCGATAAATTTAAGGTTTCTGGTGGATACCAGTACATTGATGAAATTGGTAATTACAACAGCCATACCTTATTGTTGAGCGCCGCATTTACTCTGGGAAGTTCCGTACCACGTTTACCATCTGCGTCATCGACTAACGTCGCAATGTGGCTTGAAGGAAAGGAAATACTTCCTGAGCAAATAGAGACTAAGGGCGAGGGTGCATCAAAGCCTATAACATCGAACATGACGCCAGAAAGCAGATCATTGAACCGATGTGTTGAAATGCGCCTGTTAACGGTAGATGACAGCGAAACATCATGTGAAATCGATACGCCGTAATACCAGTGAGCTGTGTTCTATGATTGGGAGCTTTTTGCTCAAGCACTGAAGTCTGTTGATCCAATTCGCAGAGCTCGATTAGAACAGATCGCTTACAATACGGCTTCGCTATCGATGGGAAAAGAAAAGGAGTTTTGGACCTGTGTTTACAATGCGTTATAGAAAACAATATGTCACTGCATTATTCATGCTCCTTACTTTACCAGCCGGTGCCATGAGTTGGTCTGATCACCTGCGCATCAACATGCTAAAGGCTTACGATAACTTAAACCTTAAAGTGGAGCAATGTGCTCAAATGCGACGGCCGCTTGAAAAGCAAGAAGTGACCTCACCATGGTTTAATGAACTGAGCAGTGAGCAGAAAAAGGCAGCATTATTGCTGCTAAGTCAGATGACAATGGATACATGCATCGCGGAAGAAGAAGCCGAATATAGCCGAACGTTGCTAGCATATGTAGCAGAAACAGGCGACTCTCAACGACTGGATGATTGGCTAACAATTAAGAAGGTGTTTCGACATAGAGAGCAACAAGATGCCTTTGAGAGTATAGATTTGCGTCAAATTCAAATTCTCTTAGAGACCAAGCCATTCAATAAACCATTTGATCCGTTGCAAGTATCGGAGCTGTATGACTAGCGATTAGCCCAGGTATGTGGGGGTGTTATTTACCGAGTCTAGAAATGGCCTTAAAGCCGCGTTCACAGCAAAATGCAGATCACTTGAACCGTTCTATCGCACAGTATCGAGCGGGGGAAATCACCCAGCGAGATCTGATTGGCAAGACCAAGACAAGAAAACCCTCAAGCGTATCAACAAGCTCATTATCGACGTAAAGCGTTCTCTGTTTGAAGGCATTGGTAAACCAGAGCCGTTAAAAGAAAACTCAGTTGGATTCTGGTCACGCAGAATTGAAGATACCAATCGACTGGTTTGTGACGTCGATGAGTCGATGAGCAGGCCATAACGATTATTTCATGCCGTTACGATTATTAAAACTAGCCAGCTCGGCGCTCTTGTCAGTCTGTTTAATGGTGGACTCGAAACTTATAGGCAGTATAACCGCAATAAATCCGAGGCTTTATTGCGCAAAGACGAACTAGATCAGGAGAAACATCAGGCGAGGGTGCGCAGACTTCAACAAGGGGAAGAGCAGGTCAGTAGTCTCGATGAAGTCAGTATCCGAGAGCGGGGCTACAAAGACGAATTTATCCTGCTCGTCGTATTTATTCCGCTGATCCTATCCTTTATTCCCGATTACGCACCCTACGTCGAACAAGGCTTCGCAGCCCTGCAGAACATCCCAGAACCGTACTGGTATGTGGTTGGCGCGGTTGTCATCGATACCCTCGGCATGCGTGCCATGGTTCGCTACCTGCTTGAATTCTTCTCAAACAAGTTCAGGGGTAAATGATGGGACTATTGGAAGCACTGCTCATTTCCTTAATCACAGGCCTGGTCTCGAGCGCAGGCACCATCGCCGCGCTCAAAACCGACATCAACTGGATCAAGAAAGTCCAACAAGACCAAGAACAACGGATCCGACAACTGGAGGACAAACATGGCTAAACGAAGCAGAAAAGGGCGCAAGGCCAACGGCCAGCTCAAAAAGGGCTACACCATCGAATAGCTAAGTCTGAATCAGCGTTAACTAATGTAGTGTGCAAAGAATGTGGCACGAAATATCAGGCAACTCTTAATGGAGTATTTCAAGTTAACGGTGAATATGCTGCAACTTGTACTGCTTGCAACAAGCAAACGTTTTTTACATGGGATGTTGAAGCTGCACCAATTGTGTCGACTTTTCCTGAAAATACGTCTCCATATAGTTCAGACACATGACAAACAATTTAAGAGTAATTATGTCATTCGTTGTTGTCAGATCTCTATAATATTAACGGAAATATTTTCTGAAATATTTTTCTGAAATATGGTGCAATGAGATTGTCCAACCAACTCATCTAGCAAACACATACTGCATTTAAGAGTCATGCCCAACGCCTGGCATGTTTCATTCCATTGTTGGGTTTTGTATTTACGGTAGTGTGGTTTAGTTTCAAAGTAACGTTGTCCACTTCTCACGTGGTTCAATCGCCACGTTAATATGTATCCGTGCTCACTTCAGTATTTCATAATATGCCTGCCGTAGCTCTTTACGTTGATAATCCGAGGTTGTTGTTATAGGATCTAAACATGCACTTAGTGATACGAATCGGTAATTTCTTATGAAAGATGAAAAGAAGAAAAGAGTGACTCAAGCGATGATCTTTCGCTCTGTTGCCAGCTCCACAGCGATTGAGACTGGTGAATCAGTGAAGAAGATCGAACGCAAGTTGAGATCGAATAAGCATAAATTCGACTCACTTTCACTGGCTGTCTAAAACATCACGAACAAGCCGTTCCATGTGCTGATAATCACCACAAACCCCCGCCAAATCTCCCCGAATCCATATACGTCGCATAAGCGGCGTTTTTTATACTGGCTCACCAATCCCCATAGAAACATTATTCAGCGTCATCAATCATCCAGGCGTTTGATTGCTTGACGGTAAACATCACTGCGCTCGCGCTTTCCGACCGCGAGCACCGTGACAATAATGACATCGTCTTCGACCTTATACACTAAACGGTAACCAGACTGACGCAGTTTGATCTTATACAGGTTATCACCACCAGACAGCCTGGAAGCGGGCACATGCGGGTTTTCCAGGCGTTCGACCAGCTTTTTCTTGAACTGTTGCTGTACGGTCGCGCCGAGCTTCTTCCATTCTTTGAGTGCGCTCTTTTTGAAATCGAGTTTATAAGTCATCGATGTTTACCGAGATACTCTCTTCAGACTCACGCTCTTTGGCTAGCGCAAGTAGCTCGAGATCTTCAAGTCTGTCCATCATCATTTCGTACGCTTCGGCAGGAACACAATAAAAGGCCGGTTCATTTCGGTTAAGCACGGCAACAGGCTCGCCATGAGCACTGGTGGCCACTTTCATTGGGTTAGCCTTTAATTCGGTGATGCTGGCTGCTACATCGGCCAAAATACGAGTAGTCATACAATCGGTCTCTAAATGGGTCTTTATATAGGTCATCTTAGCCTCAATGTAGCGGTTTAACAAGTGAACTTGGTAAGTTGTAAGCGCTGCTTGACGGTGATCGGTTGAACATGAAAAAATCGCCATCAACCAAATCCGCTCTTAACCAAACTGAGTAAGGAACGGCACCGAGCGTACGACAAGTCGATAATCCTTTTAAGTCCGTTTTTGGAACCAATACAAAATGTTAGAAAACGCAAAATACCCATTTTTACTGAAAAACCAAGTCATTGATAAGTATGGTAAAAACCCACCCCTTAGTGCGCATTATGTGCACTTATGCTCAATGGAACTGGTATCACATTAATTTATGAATTAATAAACTCTTGCAATTTAGCGAGAGTAAATCATGAAGTATCACGAAATGACCAAAAACTACTTTTTTCGTGAGTTTGAATGCGGTTTATCTGTTGAGGAAACAGCAGAACTTTGTTTTAAAAGTGTGAGGACAATCAAGGAATGGGATAAAGGAAGTGAGATTCCAAAGGAATGTAAAAGATTAATGAGGATGCAAAAACGACTAGAGCTTTCATGTTTTAGCGAGTGGGAAGGCTTCGTAATGCGAAACAATCACTTAGAATTGCCGACTGGCCACATTGTAACACCTCAAGAAATTTTGACAGGAATTGCATTATTAGAAATACAATCCGAACTTGAAATAAATACAACAAGCAAACTAGCCAAATACGTTAGAGCGATATCTTCAATTAAAAACAAGTAAGGCTCCCAAGGGAGCCTTAAATGAGCTAGCCTTTTTAGCCACCAGTTAGAAACTTAAAACCATAATTTCCTATTACTCCTGCCAGAATGCTAGCTAAATAAGAAACAACAATTATAACGCCTTTTGTTCTATTTCCCGCGTCAGCTTTTTCGGCTAATTTTTCATCTTTGGTTGTTATGATGATGAATGACTGACGAGTAGAACGGGTACAAAATAAAAAGAGCATAGAAATGATGGGCCCTAAAAACATTCCGCCTAAAAGCAATACAAACCCAGTGTTTTTAGAATCCTCAATTCGTCCTATTGATTCGAAAACTAAATCAGTTTTACCATGTAATGCTTCAGTGGTTAGCAGGCCTAATTCGTTTATCTGCTTATACTGATCCTGTAGATCTTGTAAATAATCTGTAGTGGTCGACATACCAGTATAGATAGGATAAGCATAAGCAAAGACAATTATCCCCAAATCCATTATTAAACGGCAAATTTCTAACAGAGCAACGGGCCAAGTGATAGGGCGAGTTGCTTCATCAACACAGGAAGAAATAATGTTTTCTATATCGTCTCCCCATGTTCGTTCAGTATGATCAATTTGAACATTTATCAGGGACTTTTCGCCACGATACGCAAGTGTTCGTGCAAGTTTATCGATTTGGCTTGAAGAAGAAGGTGGCTTTCTGTTTGCTATACTCGCAGTAAACGAAATTTGCTGTTTTTCGGGATGATTTTTTCTGGGGAAATGTACAAGGTACTCCCAAACAATTTTAATATCAGTTGTTAGTTGAGTTTTAGTCTCTGCGTATGCACGAAAAGCCTCAATACTTGTTATTGAGCGTTTCATTCCGTCTTCGAAATATATTACCGCTGTAAAATTAATCAAGTGAGACTCTGACTGCTGACAGATTCGTTGATCAATCATTTCGTGTAAATTCATGAGCCAAGAGTGGTCAAACTTAAAGTCAACTCCGTAGTTTCTCTCTAAAGATTGTTTCTGACCAAGTAGGTCGGATATAAAGTTACCTAAATCATTTTTTCTAACAGGGATAGTAATTAGAGTGTTGCCGCTGTCATCATGTTCTGACTCAAGTGCAGGTAACATACTGTTGTTCATTTATATATGCCCAAAATTAAACAAAACGTCATTATACAACATGCAGCTGTACAACCAATTTATTAATTAAGACTTTCACCCCGTATTACTATACGGGGTGCATCCGAGCCCATCATCAACACTTCAAACTAAAGCGCATCGCCCTGAGTTCGCAGCATGTTTTCCCAACGTTGCCTTACTGACGTAAAACTATTAGTTGCGAAGGAGTAAGTTTTGTCATCGAAAACTACCTTAACGTCAGCATAGCTAGTGAATTTCTGCTTAACGAAGTTAATCCCACGCTGAGACTTGGGGACCCAGACACTAGAACCGTTAGCACACATGCTGACATAGTTAACCCATTGATAGTGAATTTTCACTTTCCTGTATCTGGGCTCATATGAGCAGGAATCGTAAGGTTGTGAGAAACCAACGACAGATTCGTTACGAGCAACAGAGACTAAAATAGCCGAGAATGACTTATCTTCTCTCGACCTTACATAGTGTGCGAGTCCATCAACTGTCCATTTCTCAGAGTCACTTGATTCGATTATTGCTGCGTGTGCTTGATATGAAGTAATCGCAATGAGCAGCAATCCATATTTGAGCATCGAGTATTCCTTTAGTTTCAAAGAAGTAGGGTTGTTCACTTTTAAGTGTCTGTTTCTACCCTAAATACACTCGACTATCAAACTGATTGCGCATTTATGTTGAGTTGGTCTTACGTAACTGACGCGCTACGCTTGTCGGATTCAAACCCGCTCTACATGCAAGCATATAGCAGCGAGTGTGAATCAGGGCTAAAGGAGCGTAGTTTTTAGGATGATCCTTAATTCTTTGTCTATCTTTTCTGTTTTCTCAGAACGAAACAAAGCGCCGAGCAGTGGAATGTCTTTGAGCAGAGGCACACCAGAAACGGTTTTTCTATCGTCGGCAGATACGAGGCCACCGAGCATAATCGTTTGCCCGTCCGCTACGTTGACGACCGTCTGTAGCGTACGCTTATTGGTGATGATGTCGGACGCGACCGTTGAGTTGGTGACGGATTGCGATTCCTGATTGATTTGCAGCACAATGCGCTTACCAATGACGTGAGGGACGACCTCAAGCGAGACTCCGACATCTTTCCGTTCTATCTGCTGAATCGTATTGCCGCCGTCGGTCACTTCACTCGCAACGAGGAATGGCACGTTCTGACCGACCGTGACATAACCGCGCTCTCTATCCATCACCAGAATGGTTGGTTTCGATAACAGGGTTGTATCTTGGTTTGTTTTGACCGCCTTAATCAACGCACTGAAGTCTCCACCATTAAAAATCGCGGCGTTATCATTGAGCACATCCACAACCGACGTATTGGTAAAAAATCCCGCCTTGTCGAGCGCCAGCTGCATGTTCACGCCCACTTCCTGAGCGTCATCATAGGACGATTCTGTGATAATGGCCTCGATAAGCACCTGACGTTGTGGAATGTCAATCGCACCAATGAGCACATCGATTTTCTCTAACTGGTCAGCCGTCCCCGAGACAATTAAGCCATTGGTCGAGGGCAGAACCTCGACCGTAAACGTTGAAGCGGGCATATCTTTAACGAATTGGCGATTGGTCGCCTTGAGTGTGGACTGAATCAAATCAGACAACTTGGTGTTTCTCACATGCTGCAATCGATAGAGCTTCACTAGTGAAGGCTCGACCGTTTGAATGGACTCTTCCAAAGGCTTAACCACATACAGGCCATTTTCATACTGAATCCAGTAGCCGTGAGCACTGAGCACATTGTTGAAAAATGATGCGTACTCGGTGGGCTCTAAATTTGGCGCCGTAAACGACACAGTTCCAACCACGCCACGACCGAGCACGATAGGTTGCCCCAACTCTTTAGCACCCCAAGCGACAAAATCCGCTATCGGCGTATTGGATGTTTCAAAGGTGGACGGCTCTGCGTAAGCCAAAGAGGATAGGCCGCACAACACGACCAGCAGACACTTAACAAAATAACGTTTCATTGTATTCACCGTGGATGAGTTCGATATGACAGCGTGATTTCGCGTTGAACGTGTAGCCAATGGAAGCCAGTTCAACACTTGTGAGTCGAACCCCTTGCTTATCGAGTTCGAAGTAAATCGGTTGATTGGGCGCGTTCATGTAGCTAACGATAGTCGCCCCTTGTAAGTCGACAGGTTTATCGATGCTGGTTTGTGCTTCACGAGCCGCGACCTCAATGTATTGCGTCGCATCAGGCGCCACCAACGAGGTGATCGCAAATGACAAAACCGCACCGAGCGTGAACAAACCGACGCGAGAATACTTGCGCAGATATATCTTGGTGATTCTCATGATATTTCTCATGTTATAAGGGACAGTGTAACGCCCATGTGTGTACCAAGTAGGAAGAACAGTATACGTGGCGTGTTCGTAGTGGTCAGAAAACGCTTGTTTCGTGTCGTAGCAAGCGTACAAATCGTTGCCCCATAAATACCAAGTGTCGACCGTCAATGAATTTGCGTTATCGCCGTATTTCACGACACCGATATGCAGCTTAGGTAAGGGGATTTTGAGTTGACCAAAGGACACGATTTTGAGCAGGGTCGATACAATCGGAATTTGCATCCTATCCATGCGACGACAAAACACCGTGTGTTCAGCAAGTGCCAAACGCGCTTGTTTGTCGACTATCGAAATATCTTGAACAATAAAGATGATGTCCCAACCGAGTTTGCGCGCATGGAGAAACCAATTGATCACATCTTGTCGTGATTTGTCGTTCCATGTGCGTGAGTTGAACCACGTTCCGCACTCATCGAGGACGAGCAAGCCGTTTTTCGATTCATCGTAGGTCGTATTGCCTTTTCCCAGACATTCCAAATCGTGCAGGGTCGGCTTATCAGGGACACGATAAAGGCGTGTCTTTTTCTGGTTACGCCCGAACATAAAGCGCAGATTGATATCGAGATTGGTCGCCACTGGCACACCACGCATAAACGCTTCTCGTATCCGACCGACAGACGTTAGGGACTTACCAGCCCCTAATTTCCCCGTGACAAAGTAGACGGCCATTATCCAGCCACCTTTTCAATGGCATACCATTGCCAATGAAAGACCCAACGAGCTACACGCGCCGCAAAGATAACACTGAGGCACGACACCGCATTGTCAGGAATGAAGTATGACAATCCGATAGAAATGTAGTCGGGGACAACATAAGACAGGCCACTGAGTAGCGTTTTGACGGTTAAGGCAACACCCGCAGCGAGCGAGACAACCAATGCAATGATAGTGAGGTTAATCGCCAATCCCTTAGTCATACGCGCGGCGAACCAAGAAAGAATATTAGCCGCAATCTGACCTAAGAAGATGGCCAGAGCAGGGATTTTGAGCGCTTGAGACATGGAAGCGGCGACAGGTAGCAGAACTTGAAGCATGGTCTATTTCCTTATTTGTGGTAGTAACGTTCAGTCATAGCGGGCGCTACAGGCGTTAACCCATTGAGTAAAATGTTGAGACACGAGCCCACCGTGTAGATGTAGAGAAGAAACGAGAACAACGCTTTGAATTTGACGGAGAACTCGCAGCCGAATGAAATCTCACCACCAAGCGGCGAGGGCAATGAAAAGGACGTACAGTTTGAGATAGACGGCAAAGAGCCAATGAAATAATCAAACACCTCATCGATATGGTTTCGAATCGTTGAAACGCCCGCATCTACCGCAAAGGCTTGCGCCTGTTCCACCAATTCGCTTTGCGCAGAATCCAGCGACTCTTCCACTGCGGTGTTCATTTGACCCACAATCGCCGACGTAAGGTGATCATCGAGGTTATGTTTTCCTTCACAAGAACGCGCGTCCTGATTGGGGTCGCATTCCTTGTTGAGTTCATCCAATTTCTTACTCAACGCATCGGTTTGTTCTCCAATGGCCTTAGAAATCTTGTCCGATGATTGTCCGACCGCTGATGAAATCCCCGAACCAATGGAAGAAATTGCCCCTGTTTGTTGCATCATGAGCGCTTTGTTGCCCTGATAAATGGCGTAATCTTGGTTCATTTGGTCAACGATGGCCTGTCCAATGGCTTGATTGGTGCCATTGAGTTGCGTCAGTTGATTGTTCACATCCGCAAAGGATGAATTGATGTCCTGATTGAGTCCATTCAAAGCCTTGTTAACGTCACTATTGAGATTACGAACTGCGCCAACGACTGCCGTATCACTGGTTTCATTTGTTGGTACTGAATCGGCCTCGGGTTTGTCAAACTCGGTGTTATTTGGGTTAGACGTACCTGCCGAGCCGCCGCCAAACGACGAGTTAGGTGAATCAATCGGCGAGGTTACATCGGACGGTTTAGGAAACCCCTGCACACATTTGGTTGAGTAGTTATTCCTATCCTTACAGGAGGGAATCACGTTGGTGAAATGGTTAGGATATTGAGACGCGCAGGAATTCGACGCTTGAGCCAGAATGCCGGTGAACTCGTTCTCACAAAAATCGTCCTCGGGGTCTAATTCACACACACCGACGTTGTTTCGAATGTAACCTGGCTGACAAGGCTCGGGTTCAGGGTCGGGACCCGACTCATCAGTACATTCACCCGATGCGTTTTCTTTCGTCCCGTCAGGACAAGACGCCACGATTTGAAACGGGTAGGACATTTTGTTCGTGTTGCCCCAGTGCGTCCCCGTACAATCCGCACCGCCATACTTAGCCGCCCAATAGACAAACCCCGACGACGACACCGAATCGATATAGTATCGGTAATAATACGTGCCGCTATACCAACACCCATATTTACTGAGCCAGCCGCTGGCCGCCGCTTCAGGCGTACTGTACGTACTGCCGTCATTAATTCGATAATATTCCGCATAGGATGGAAGAGAGATAAACAACATCAAAGAAAGAAAGAAAGAAAGAAAGAAAGAAAGAAGATACGCATACGTGCCACCTAGACAAAAAAGGGGCAGCAAAGCCACCCCTCAGTAATTTCCAAAACGATTCGATTAGCCGACTTTGCTTGCACCTTTCTTGAATAGCTTGATGCCCACAAAACCGACGGTTGCCGCCGCTACGATAGGCCATACCGCCGCAAGAATGTCCGTCACAAAAGTGTTCACTGAATCCATCGCGGTTTGCGCTTCCGCAGGAAGTGCCGCAGAGGATGCGCCAGCCACAGTCATTAGAGCGACAGCAAGTAAAGCCTTAGAGTTTTTGTTTTTAAACATGGTTAGTCTCCTTTTTGTGTTAACCATTAGTTTGACGTTGATATTTCAACAGCTCGTTTGAATATCAGCAGTTGTTTCCCGACCATAAAGCCAAGGGTAAATGCGCTTGAAAAAGCACCAATCATAAATTCGACGGTAAGCATTTAACGTTGACCTCCAATGAACCAACCCAGCGCGACAAAGACAAAACAGAAGCCAACAAACGCCATTAATTGGAAGTTCTCCAAGAGGGCGATGAGTTGATTAAATTGCGTATCAGTCATTTCACTATTCCGTTTGATTTCCCCCTGTCATATCACCCGCGCTGCGCGGGGTAACATGACAGAGGGGAGCCATTACAGCGGTTTAATATCCACGACGATGTTACGGTCTGGTCGTTGTGGGTCAGCGTCTAAACGCAGTTCGCAAAGCATCGGGA
Organism: Vibrio sp. M260112; assembly: GCF_036533775.1. Classification (NCBI taxonomy): domain Bacteria; kingdom Pseudomonadati; phylum Pseudomonadota; class Gammaproteobacteria; order Vibrionales; family Vibrionaceae; genus Vibrio; species Vibrio sp. M260112. The sequence goes on from NZ_JATABH010000004.1 coordinate 65,717, forward strand.
ACTTGTCTTTGAGCTTGTCAAATTCCGCAATGAGCGCTGGGTTGGGATTCATGGCAATTTGCTTTTGTGTCATGCCGATGGCGTTACATTGACCCTTAGCCGATTTCCAACCCTCGTTGTGAGCCAAGTAGTTCACTTGAGCAAAGTTGTAAGGCGTGTCGTCCTTATTTGCTTGAGTGCGTCGTGCAAGGCTTCCATATTGATAGCTTCACAGCCTTTACCCGAAAACGACACGTAGTAACCAAAGTTCTCCGCACCCCAAGCCACAAGGCCAGCTTGAGTGCCGTTGCAAAGTAGTTTTGCTGAATAACGGTATCCAGAAAAACCACCTCGACGCTCCAACGTCCAAACGTTTTTTTCGTAGCTGATTTCGTTCTCAAGTACTTCAAGAAACGATTCGATTTCGCCATGACAAAGTGTGTCGAGCATATCGATACCAATGTTGCGAATAAGACGTTGGTACGCCTCGTTGAATGACACCTCGGTATCAATCATGACGTCCGCATCAATCAAGGCTTTATCCAGCGCCGCAAAGTAGAGGTCTTTGTTGGCAAAGTTTTCCGCTTCCACACAGCCGAGCAATTGCGCCAAGTTCTCAGCGAAATGTGCGATTTTAGTTTGTTCACGATGCGTAATTGCGACCATGTTTTGAGATTGGAACTCACCAATTTGCTCAATCGCAAAGCGTTGTTTCGCCATGTCTTTGCAGCGTTCAAGCAGCAACGGAGAACCAGAAAAGCTCACGTAGTCGATAATGGTCTTATTCATCATGCAAAACCCTATCAAACGCACCGTTAGCACGAAGTTGGGACTCGTTGTCGTGAGTGATTTCAATGATTTCGCGTTCTTCCTCACACGCATACAAATACATCTCGTGTTTGGATTTGAAATACTCAGGTAAGCCATCAATAGAACACCAATAGCCGTCGGCGTGATGTTCAAAGTAAACAGGATTTTTGCGATCTGGTTTCGCGGCAAAGGTCATCGTTAGGCTTCCTTCAAAATGGCGCAAGTCAGAAAACCAAGGTACTCACTGATGCGTTGAATTTGAGTCCCCGTGAAATTGGCGATCGTCACGCCATGACCGAACAACACGAAGTACGTTTCAGACAGTTCATCAAAGTGAAACGAGATTTGTTGAAGCGTGCATTCGCAAATCACTTGAAACACACCAGAGCAGAGAGATGCTTGAACCACATGAGCGCTAGGTTTTGAGAACGTTACAATGTCACCATCCTTAGAAAGCCTAAGCATGTCAGCGTTTTCTTTGTTGATAGTGCATGTAGTCATGACGGTTTCCGATGTGAATTACGATTTGTCGTAAGTCTAATTACGAAAATTCGTAATCGCAAGATACGAAAAATCGTAACCAATGAGCTAGAATCGTCATAAAGGAGGACTTGCTATGTACCAAAGTCAGTTATTAGATGCCTACAAAAAGGCTCAAAACTACCTACAAGATAAGCAGATAGCACACGACCTGAATGTTAAGGCATCTAGAATCAGTGAAATGCGCAAAGGACGTCGCTATATATCTGATGCAGAAGCAGTTTTTCTCGCAGAAAACGCAGGAATCGACCCAGAGTTAGCATTGTTAGGTTGTCACGCTGACCGCAACGATAATCCAGACATCAAAGCGATGTGGGAAAGCATTGCAAAAAAGTTTAACGGGCGTGGTTTACAAGGAATATCAATGGCTTGCGGTGGCTTGATGTTGTGGATTGGCAGCCCATCCGAAGCACTTGCTCAGTGCGTATTATGTACGTTATGTTAAATGATATACATGATACAGCTAAGCCATTGCCCCGTTTGACTTACTCTACTGCGTTTATCGCCTAAGTTATTCAACATAATTGATTTACCATAAAATACCTAATAATCAGTAAGATAATCAAAGATTAATTTACTGATTATTAGCTTCTTCGCTAATGACCAAATTCCAGTTGGTTGTTTTTAGCTTGATTGCGCCGCTTCGGTCTGAGACAACGCCTTCAAATTAAGAATGGTTTCCAAGTACACTATAAACGGTGGTTAGAATCGTATTGTGGCTATCAGTTTGTGTGTATTACCAACGATGTTTAATTCTAAATCTTCTAATTTTTCAGCTTCGATTACCCAAGTGTTTACATCTTCAAGCACCTTGACTGAATTATCAGGCGAAATAATTTTGAAATCCATTGCTGGCTTGTTAATCAACAGGCGATCTTTTGTACGCTTGGCGGTAAATTCGTTGCCGTTAACAATAAAAGTACAGTTTGTTTTCAATCTGCAATCGATTATTTCCCCATCGCTGAATGTGATCGTCCGCCAAATAAACGCTGTAATTAGTAGGGTTAACATGATGATTATTTGAACAAAACGTCCGCGCGTCAGTTTTTCAGCTGCCATTTAAGGGGTTCTCCGTGTAACAAACTTCAAAGTTTTAAAATAAAAGGCCAAAACCTGACCGACTGTAAGGTTACTACTCTGTCATTGAATTGTTAAATGCAGTATAGTTGGCGGCTGAAAATGCCACTTTTTTTAAAATCGGCAAGAATATTTAACCGACTGAATAGGTTCTATTTTCTTAACGGTTTGGGTGGCATTACGACATGTGTCGTGTTGGAAGTAAAGTGTAGTTAATTAGAAATTGGAAGCATGCAAATGAGCCAAGAAAAGCAGCTTGAACAAAACTACAACTATACAGTCGTTCGTCAGTTTACCTTAGTGACTATTCTCTGGGGTATTGTCGGCATGGCTGTTGGTGTTTTGATTGCCGCTCAATTAGTTTGGCCACAGCTAAACTTTGATACGCCGTGGTTGACGTACAGTCGCTTACGTCCTCTGCATACTAATGCGGTTATTTTCGCGTTTGGTACAAGTGCCCTATTCGCAACGTCTTATTACGTTGTTCAGCGTACTTGTCAAACTCGTCTATTTGGTGGCCCTCTTGTCGCCTTCACCTTCTGGGGTTGGCAAGCCATTATTTTAGCAGCAGCAATTACTCTGCCATTAGGTTTTACCTCTGGTAAAGAATACGCTGAGCTAGAATGGCCAATCGATATTGCCATCGCAGTTGTCTGGGTTTCTTATGCGATCGTGTTCTTCGGAACATTGATTACCCGTAAGACCTCTCACATCTACGTAGCAAACTGGTTCTTCGGTGCCTTTATTATCACTGTTGCGGTACTTCACATCGTAAACAGCATGGCAATCCCTGTCTCAATGGGTAAGTCGTACTCGATTTATTCGGGCGCAGTGGATGCGATGGTACAGTGGTGGTACGGTCACAACGCAGTAGGTTTCCTACTGACGGCTGGTTTCCTAGGTATGATGTATTACTTCGTACCTAAGCAAGCTGAACGTCCAGTTTATTCTTACCGTCTGTCTATCGTTCACTTCTGGGCATTGGTTTCTCTGTACATTTGGGCAGGTCCTCACCACCTACATTACACTGCACTTCCAGACTGGACTCAGTCATTAGGTATGGTGATGTCACTTGTTCTATTCGCTCCTTCTTGGGGTGGTATGATTAACGGTATCATGACACTGTCAGGAGCATGGCACAAACTACGTTATGACCCTATCCTACGTTTCCTAATCGTGTCTCTATCGTTCTACGGCATGTCTACGTTCGAAGGTCCAATGATGTCTATTAAGACAGTTAACGCACTGTCTCACTACACAGACTGGACTGTCGGCCACGTACACTCTGGTGCATTAGGTTGGGTTGCTATGGTATCTATCGGTTCGGTATACCACCTAGTTCCTCGCCTATTCGGTCAAGAGCGCATGTACTCTGTTAGCCTAATCAATACGCACTTCTGGTTGGCAACTATCGGTACTGTACTGTACATCGTTGCAATGTGGATTTCGGGTGTTATGCAAGGTCTGATGTGGCGTGCAGTTAACTCTGACGGTACATTGACTTACAGCTTCGTTGAGTCAGTTCAAGCGTCTTACCCATTCTACTTCGTACGTTTCTTAGGTGGTTTCATCTTCCTAGCGGGTATGTTCCTAATGGCATACAACACGTACAAGACGGTAACAGCGCCAAAAGATAGCCTTAAAGCTATCCCTCAGCCGGCATAAGGAGATTTAAAGAATGAGTTCTAATTCTAACAATCGCCACGAAATTGTTGAACGCAATGTCGGTTTACTCGCGATTCTTATCGTTTTTGCTATTAGCTTGGGTGCGCTTGTTGAGATCACTCCGCTAATTTTCCAAAAACAAACTACTGAGCCAGTTGAGAACCTACGTCCTTACACTGCGCTGGAAATGGAAGGTCGTGACGTATACATCCGTGAAGGCTGTAACGTTTGTCACAGCCAGATGATTCGTCCATTCCGTTCTGAAACAGAACGTTACGGTCACTACTCTGTTGCTGGTGAAAGTGTGTATGAGCACCCATTCCTATGGGGTTCTAAGCGTACAGGTCCAGACCTAGCACGCGTGGGCGGTCGTTACTCTGACGAGTGGCACCGTGTACACCTTATTGATCCTCGTGAGTTAGTTCCTGAGTCAAACATGCCTGGTTTCCCATGGCTTGAAGAGAATGTTCTTGATGGTAAGGACACTCAGAAAAAACTAACTATTTTCCGTGATCAATTCGGTGTTCCATACACTGATGAGCAGATCGCTAATGCGTCTAAAGATGTAGAAGGTAAAACTGAGATGGATGCCATCATCGCTTACCTTCAGTCTCTTGGTCACGCAATGAAGTAATTAAGGTGGTATTTATGGACATTGGTACTATTCACAGTATTTGGACCATAGTGCTTTTTGTGAGTTTTATTGGTGTGGTTTGGTGGGCTTACGGTAAGAGCCGTAAAGCTCGTTTCGACGAAGCCGCTAACCTTGTATTCGCTGACGAAGAGCAAGCACCTTCTAAAGAACAAGGAGTGACTAAGCAATGACTACATTTTGGAGTCTTTGGATAATCATCATTACAGTCGGTACACTTCTCGGCTGTGCTGCTGTCCTTTATTGGTGCCTTAAAGATAAAATGGGCGTCGAAGAAGGTGCAGATATGGGTCACGAATACGATGGTATTCGTGAATTGAACAACCCACTTCCTAAGTGGTGGACCTACCTATTTGTTGGTACGTTTGTGTTTGCAGCGATTTACCTGACTCTTTACCCGGGTCTAGGTAACTTCAAGGGCGTCCTAGGTTGGCAGAGTTCTGACCAGACTGTTCGCTCTATCGAAGAGTCAAAAGCGTCTATCGCCGCTTCTCAACAGAACAAGCATCTAGTTCAATACGCAAAAGAGTTAGACGATGCAGAAGCCTACTTTGGTGAAGCATTTAAGAAACTTGCTTACGTAGATGGTTCATCTGAATTGCGCCCTATCCCAGAAATTGCTGCGGATGGCGAAGCAGTTAAAGTTGGCCAACGTTTGTTCCTGCAAAACTGTTCGCAATGTCACGGCTCAGATGCTCGTGGTCAGAAAGGTTTCCCTAACCTAGCTGACGACGCATGGCTGTACGGTGGTGAACCTCAGGCTATCGTTTCGACAGTAATGAATGGTCGTATCGGTCAAATGCCTTCATGGAAGGATGCTCTAGGTGAGCAAGGTGTGAAAGAAGTTGTGAGCTACACACTAAGCCTATCTGGTCGTTCTGTGAATGCACGTGAAGCTGAAGCAGGTAAAGCACGTTTTGTTGTATGTGCTGCGTGTCACGGTACTGACGGTAAAGGTAACCCAGCAGTGGGTGCTCCTGACCTAACAGACCAAGACTGGTTGTTCGGTGGCTCTCGCGCGGATGTAACTGAAACAGTTATGAACGGTCGTTCTGGCGTAATGCCGGCTTGGAAAGATATTCTAGGCGAAGACAAAGTTCAGCTAGTTTCAGCTTACGTTTGGAGCCTGAGCAACTCGGAACAATAAGTTACATTTCAATAACAGCCCCTTACTTTCTATAGATGGTAATGGGGCTGTCTTTCCTTTACAGTTAAAGCCCTAATATCTTTCATTTTTTTCATTGAGAACTTTTTTATGGTAAAGCCTTGGTATAAGCAGTTCTGGCCGTGGTTCCTAATCATTCTGCCACTCACCGTTGTTGTATGGACGATCATTACAGTTATCGTTTTCTCACAGAACTCTGTTTCATTAGTGACTGAGGATTACTATAAAAAAGGCAAAGGCATCAATATCGATATCTCTAAACTGAATGTGGCGAAAGAGCTCGGTCTCAGCGCGGCTGCATTCTCTCAAGATCACGAAGTTGTGATTCAATTTGATAAAGGTCAACTTGATCACTATCCAGCTATAACGGCCATGTTTGCCCACCGTACACTACCGGACCGTGACTTTAGCCGACTACTTACATCTGATGCGAGCGGACAATATCGCTTTAAATTAGATCAAGAGCTTCAAGGACCTTGGTTTATCGAACTTACGCCACATGATAGCCAGTGGTTGCTTCAAGGTCGTGTTACCTTCCCTTCTTCTGCCCCTGTACAACTAGCGAATTAGTAGCTTATGTGTAAATCGTGTTATCACTGTGGTGAAGATGTACCAGCCAACACGGATTTTAAAGTAGAGATTCTGGGTGATATCAGAGAAATGTGTTGCCCAGGTTGTGAGACTGTCGCTCAGACGATCGTTGATAGCGGTTTAGTCTCGTACTACCAATATCGCACCGCACCTGCCGAAAAAGCAGATCTCGTTCCTGAACAGTTACAAGCATTAATTCACTACGACAATGATGATGTTCAGTCAGAGTTTGTTCGCAATAGCGAACATTGTTCCGAGGTCACTCTCTCGCTTGATGGGGTTTCTTGTGCAGCTTGTGCCTGGTTGATTGAAAAACAGGTATCAAACAAATCGGGTGTGGTCTCTATTCGTGTCAATACAACCACAAACCGTGCTTTGTTGGCTTGGGACAAAACTCAGGTTCGTCTTAGTGAACTGTTGTCGTTAATCCATCAGTTAGGTTATAAAGCTGCACCATTTGAAGCAGATAAGCAGGAGGCCGCTTATCATCAACAGATGAAGCAGTATCTGTATCGACTAGGCATAGCAGGCTTGGCAACGATGCAGGTTATGATGCTCGCGGTTGCGCTCTACCTAGAAGTCTTCGGCGACTTAGAGCCCGAGTTTAAAAACTACTTCCGCTGGGTGAGTCTAATATTTGCCACGCCAGTGATGCTCTACTCTGCTTTGCCGTTTTATATCAACGCGTGGCGAAGTATTCGCAGCCGTACACTCGGTATGGATGTCCCTGTATCCATTGCCATGATCTTCGCCTATTTCGCCAGCTTGGTCGCCACAGTGACTGAAAAAGGAGAAGTGTTCTTCGAATCTATTTCGATGTTTGCATTCTTCTTATTGGTTGGCCGTTTCTTGGAAATGCGCGCACGTCGTAAGGCTGCGGCTGCGAGTGGAAACTTGTTGAAGTTAATCCCTGCGATTGCGAACAAGTTAAATGGTGACCAAGTACCGGTAAAAACGTTGAAAGTCGGTGACCAGATCCGTGTTCTCCCCGGTGAACATATTCCTGCAGACGGTAAGATCATTTCTGGACGCGTCCACATCGACGAATCCATGCTTACAGGTGAGTCTTTACCTGTGGTCAAGCAAGTGGATGACTATGTGTTTGCAGGGACATTAAACGGTGAAGAATCGTTCGAACTTGAGGTGACCTCTTCAAAAGCCGATTCAATGATTTCGAATATAGTTCGTCTTCAGGATGAAGCGCAGCTATCTAAGCCAAAAATTGCAGAGATCGCTGATATTGTTGCACGCTATTTTGTAGCGGTGATCCTCATTATTGCCGCAAGCACTTGGTTTTTCTGGCACTCAAGTCGCCCAGATGACGCGTTTTGGATCATGTTATCAGTTTTAGTTGCGACGTGTCCGTGCGCGCTTTCGCTTGCTACGCCGACCGCTTTGACATGTGCGACATCTAGAATGGGTAACCTCGGTATCTTGCTGCGTAAAAGTCATGTATTCGAAACTTTGTGTAAGGTGAACCATCTCATTATCGACAAAACAGGGACACTTACCCATGGCGATATCGAGATCAATGAAGTGGATGTGTACGGTGAGCACGACAAACAACAAGTTTTAGCTATTGCTGCGTCACTAGAGTCTCGCGCTAACCACCCTATTGCTCGCGCATTTAAACAATACGCCGATACCAACGTTATCGTCGATGACGTAGAAAACGTGATCGGTTCAGGGATTAAGGGACGTTATCAAGGTTCAGTGGTTAAAATCGGTAGTGCACACTATGTGTTGGGTGAAACAAAGTTCGCACAAGCGAATTCGGTTTATCTGTCCTTAGATGGCATTCATGTTGCGACATTTAGTTACCGCGACCCAATACGTGCTGAAGCAAAAGAGTTTGTAGAGAAGTTCCAGCGTTCGGGTGTCAAAATTACGCTTTTGACTGGCGATACCAGTGAAAACGCGCACCTTGTCGCGAGTAAAATTGGTATTCAAGACGTGGTTGCAGGTGCAAAACCACAAGATAAGCTGAATTATCTCAATAATGTTGACGCCAAAGACATTACCATGATGATTGGTGACGGCATTAATGATGCTCCTACGCTTGCCGGCGCTCATCTATCGGTGGCAATGGGCGGTGGTGCTGACGTCGCCAAAGCTTCCGCAGACATGGTGTTACTCGGTGACAGGCTTGACCGAATTTTGGCAGCTCGTGAACTGGCTTTGCAAACACGTAAGATCATTCGCGAAAACCTGGCTTGGTCGCTTGGTTACAACCTTCTGATCCTGCCACTTGCAGTTGCGGGATTTGTTGCCCCCTATTTTGCAGTTGTCGGTATGTCTGCGAGCTCAATTATTGTAGTATCTAACTCTCTACGCTTGCTCAAAGAAAAAGGTAAATAGATGGAAAGCCTTTATATCCTCATCCCTATTGCTATCGTGCTGGTCTGTGTCGCTGTTGCGGTCTTTCTGTGGGCGGTAAGAAGTGAGCAATTTGAAGATCTTGAACGTCAAGGTCATAACATTTTGTTTGATGAAGACGAACGTAAAGAGAACCCGCCTAAGTGAGCATTGATTGGTTAGGTGCTTTTTTCATTGGCCTTGTGGGCGCTGGCCACTGCATGGGAATGTGTGGAGGTATCGCGTCCATGCTGACAATGGGACAATCGCAACCATCGAAATGGGTTCCGTTGTTCTATAACAGTGGTCGCTTAATTAGCTACGCTGTCATTGGCGCCATCGTAGGTGGCGCCTTTTCGACAATTTCACAAGTTAGCCAACTTAACGATGCATTGATTTGGTTAAGACTTGCCGCTGCGCTATTTATGGTTCTATTGGCCTGTTACATTGGTCGTTGGTGGCAAGGCTTACTTCACATCGAAAAACTTGGCCAAGTTATCTGGCGATTTATATCCCCCGCAGGTAAATCCTTGTTGCCACTCAAATCTTCACTCCATGCGCTTCCATTTGGATTTGTTTGGGGTTGGCTTCCATGTGGACTCGTGTATTCAACGTTAACGTGGTCAGCCGTATCCGGAAGTGCACTCAACGGTGCGTTAGTCATGCTAGCATTTGGGGCCGGAACCCTACCCGCGATGCTACTTGTAGGACATGCAGCGACCTCACTCCATAAGCTGCAAAACTCTGATATATTCCGTCACATTGTTGCATTTACTATCTTAACCTATGGCCTATATACAGGCTATGGTGCACTGTCTTTACTTAACATTAGTTTTTAGTCGGCTGTTTTTATGCGCTTTTTTCCACTATCCTTTAGTCGTAATGGGTGCTAAAATATTGATGTATATCAAATAGTGAAAGGTTGTTATGATTTCTGAAAAGCCTGCAATAAAGCGCATTCAATCTGGTGGTTGTGCAATCCACTGTCAAGACTGTAGTATCAGTCAGCTTTGTATTCCGTTTACGCTCAATGAATCTGAACTCGATCAACTCGATCAGATCATCGAACGTAAAAAGCCAATCCAGAAAGGACAGGAATTGTTTAAAGCAGGAGATGACCTTAAATCTCTTTATGCAATCCGTTCAGGTACGATCAAAAGTTACACCATCACAGAACAAGGAGATGAGCAGATTACTGCTTTCCACCTAGCGGGTGACCTAGTAGGTTTTGATGCAATTACTGGTGATTTGCACCCTAGCTTTGCTCAAGCGCTAGAAACCTCGATGGTTTGTGAAATTCCGTACGAGATCCTTGATGACCTTTCAGGTAAAATGCCGAAATTACGTCAGCAAATCATGCGTTTGATGAGTAACGAAATCAAAGGCGATCAGGAGATGATTCTTCTGCTATCGAAAAAGAATGCCGAAGAGCGTTTAGCTGCATTCTTGTACAACCTTTCTACTCGTTTCTCTCAACGTGGTTTTAGTCCACGTGAATTCCGTCTTACCATGACTCGTGGTGATATCGGTAACTATCTAGGACTTACCGTCGAAACGATTTCTCGTCTCTTGGGCCGTTTCCAAAAGTCGGAAATTCTAAGTGTTAAGGGTAAATACATTACTATTCTTAACCACGATGCGCTTATGGAATTGGCTGGCGTTTCAAAAGAATCATAATAATTTTCAATGATGTAGCTCGTTTTTCAGCATGATGATGAGCTACATCAAACTTCTCTTACATTCCTCCAATTATTTCTAAAACTCTACGTCCAACTAAGCTACATTAATCATATGCCCTCCTCGTCTCTAAGGAGTCAATATGAGTATCTACAATAAGATTTTGGTCGTTGCTGACATTAATAAAGATGAACAGCCAGCCTTAGCTCGTGCTATGCAACTTGCAGCGAAAAGTCGATCTCCAAGCCGGGTAACCTTCTTTCTTTCTATCTACGATTTTTCCTATGACATGACGTCCATGTTATCTGTCGATGAACGCGACGCAATGCGTCGTGGAGTCATTCAGCAACGCGAACAATGGATGCGTAAAATCGCCAAAGATTACATTAATGACGACGTCAACTTCGATGTTCGCGTGGTGTGGCACAACCGCCCTTATGAGGCGATTATTGCTGAGGTATTTGCCAGCGAACACGACATTGTTATTAAGGGGACACGTAAACACGATGTGCTGGAGTCTGTAATTTTTACTCCCACCGACTGGCATCTATTACGTAAATGTCCATGCCCTGTTCTGCTAGTGAAGAACGCTGATTGGCCCGAAGATTCTAGCATCTTGGCTTCAGTTCACGTTGGCTCAGAGAACGATACCCACCTTGGTCTAAACGATGCCATGGTAGAACAGCTCAATAGTCTGACTGAGCGGTTAGGCGCGAAGCCTTATCTGGTCAATGCGTACCCTGTTACTCCAGCAAACATTACGATTGAGTTACCAGAATTCGATCCAGCGACCTATACCGACGCGGTACGTGGACATCACCTTACTGCGATGAAAGCTCTGCGTCAGAAACACGGTTATGACGAAGAACAAACCGTTGTAGAACAAGGATTGCCTGAAGACATCATTCCTGAGGCCGCTGAGCGACTCAATGCTGCGATGGTTATCATTGGCACAACGGGCAGAACAGGATTGTCAGCCGTCTTTATTGGTAACACAGCAGAACACGTGATCGATAAGATTAATTGTGATGTGATGGCGTTGAAACCACAAGGTTATATCAGCCCGCTCGATCCAAAAACCGCTATCTAGTGCAAAGCCTCTCTCCGTCCCCTCTTTGAGGGGACTTTTTTTTGTTCTCCGCTGAATAGATCTAGCATCTGTTCCATTTATCCGTATCATACGCACTTCATTTTGTTTTGAAGATTGATGAAGACTGCAAGCTAATGACCGAGCAAACTCAAGAGCGTACTAAAGCTCAACAATATAATTTTAACAAGCTACAAAAGCGTATTCGCCGTAATACAGGCCAAGCGATCCAAGACTTCAACATGATTGAAGATGGTGACCGTATCATGGTGTGTTTATCTGGCGGTAAAGATAGCTTTACTATGCTTGATATCCTAATGAGCTTACAAAAGAGCGCGCCGATTTCATTCTCGCTAGTTGCAGTTAACCTTGACCAAAAACAGCCTGGTTTCCCAGGTCACATTCTTCCTGAATACCTTGAATCTCTCGGCGTTGAGTACAAAATTGTCGAAGAAGACACTTACTCAATCGTTCAGGACAAGATCCCAGAAGGCAAAACAACCTGTTCACTTTGCTCTCGTTTGCGCCGTGGTATCCTTTACCGTACCGCTAACGAACTCGGTGCGACGAAAATCGCATTAGGCCATCATCGTGATGACATTCTAGAAACTCTATTCTTGAACATGTTCCATGGCGGAAAAATGAAGGGAATGCCTCCTAAGTTGGTATCAGATAATGGCGAACACGTTGTCATTCGTCCGCTCGCATACTGCCGCGAAAAAGATATCATCAAATATTCAGAGATGCGTGAATACCCTATCATTCCTTGTAACCTTTGTGGTTCACAGCCTAATTTGCAGCGTCAAAACATCAAGCAGATGCTCAATGATTGGGACAAACGCTTCCCTGGCCGTATCGAGACGATGTTCCGTGCAATGCAAAATGTCGTACCAAGCCACCTTGCTGACTTCGAATTATTTGATTTCAAATCGATCGACAAAAACTCTGGTGTAATCAACGGTGGTGATATTGGTTTCGATAAAGAAGAAATGCCAACTCAGACTGTTCAAGACCCAGATATGGTTCACGAGTTTGATCCAAGCCTTCAGCTTAATGTCACCAGCATCTAATCCGAATAAAAAGGGTCGCAATGCGACCCTTTTTTCATTTTGCTTTAGGCAAGTACGGCAGCACACGCGCTGTCTCTTGCGGCAAGGTCATAAAGCCTCCCTCACCAATATCATCTAGAGAGACTTGAACTTTACCATCAATAATGGGTTTTGATTTACCGTTAGAAAAAACGATTTTTGAATTGAGTTTGTCTGCAAACTCGAGTGTCACACCTTCGACATCAGGTGTGAACCAACTAGCAAACATGCCCCCTAACTGCTCTAAAATAGCCTGCATTTGTGGCAGGAGAACTTTTACCTGATCGTACGTGACATTGTCACTCATTGGTTGTTTGGTCATCACGACCATAGAAAAGTCACAGCGCATATCCATCGGCGTATGGACAAAAACCAAAGGGTTAGCCGATCGTAAGTTATCGTCTAGAGGAACAATCACTTCGTTATATGGCGAAACCTTAAGGTCTTCGTAGTGTTCTTCTTTCTCCATCCAGGCTTTTTCGATATTACACAATTGTTTGGTATTAGCATTAAGGAAGAAGAACCCTACTTTTACATCATCATGTCCCTCTTTCGCATTCTGCTTCATGTGTGAGTAGAGCTTTGAGTAGGTGAACATGTATTCTTGAGCTTGAGCAGGTAAAACAGCCGCACCCGTTAGCGCTGCGGCCAAAAACATTGACGTTACTTTCTTCATGAAATTATATACTTATTGTTTGACGATCGGATTTTCCCAGAAGCTCTGATTGTGCCTGATCATGCTTTGTAAATCGTTGACGTAGGCCTCACCTCGTTCAGAGTACTTCAGTAATCCATTGGACAGCGCCATTGCAGCCTCAGTATCAGTCAAGCTTTGTCCGGCAAGATGTCGTTGATAACGAATTTCTCTCAGCTCTTCATAAGCGTTATTGCGATTGACGTTCATAAAATAGCCGTAAATCGACTTCTGAACCGAACTGAACTTAGCCACTTCATGGGTCATGCCGTCGCCACGTTGAAGAGGGACAAGCCCACAACCTGACTGATAACACCATTGTCCAAAGTAGTTATTGGCTTCGGTGGCAAAACGCGAAGTGCCCCACGCCGATTCATTTGCGCCTTGAACCAAAACCAGTGCTTCAGGTATGACGTCGACACGGTGAAGCATATCGTCGAGCCACTGTTGCGATATTCCATCAGAAGGCAGTTCAACATTGTAGAGCTTGCCTAAACGCAGCGCGTAAGACTTATCCGCATCGTCGAGCGATTTTTGCAAGTAGTTCTGCTGAATTGAATCTAAGCGCAGACGCTCGTTTCTCACTCTCTGGTTTTCGAGTGCGATACCAGGTCGAAGGTAGTCAAAGAATGCCTGCTTCTTTTGTTTTACATCGGTGATGGCAGCAAAATTAGGCGCGCTACCTACAGCTGAAGGCTTAACCTTCTGCTGCATCTCTGTTGCAACCGCTGCCACTCTCTTTTTTTCGCGCTCTTCTGCGGCATTTCGTTCGTACCCATAAAGAGAGCAACCAGCAATAATACTCGCCGCAGCAATCGCTATAAATTCACTTTTACGCATTGAACACTTGTGGATCGTTGTCATTATCGTCTTCATCTTTTGGTCGGTCTGAGGCAATGATTTTTAGTTTGATGCCAAACATGTTGCGGTAAACAATCCCCTTAACATGGAAGAAAAACGGCAACACAAATATTAGACCTAAGCCGTAAAACATCATGCCGAGCACAAACATAATCGACACAACAATGTAGATTCCCGCCAGAGCAAATATCTTTTTGTTCACCGCACGCAGAGAGAGCAGCAGTGATTGCATTGGGGGAACTTGTTTCTCACAGATTAAAAGAATCGAGTTACTGAATGCCAGCGACAAATACAAAGATAGGAACGGAAATATCATTCCTGCGATACCTTGTAGTAATAAACTGAACAGTGTAGCCAGAATGACAGGTACGGTATACTGCAACCCTTTACCAATATGGCGTGGTTTGGTGGCAAGGCCCGCAGCGTGGCTCATCGCCATTAAACTAATCCCCGCATAGATAGGCGCGCTGATGACTTCATAGCTAAAGTTAGCAATCATGATGGCGTTGAAGATACTTGGATCAAATGCCTCTTGATTCGTAAAAGCATCAATAATGATACCAGGGTTACCCAGTTGCAGCTTTAGTGCTATGTAGAAAATCGCCAGTTGTAAGGCGATCAAAATAATGATCGAAGGTGAAAATGAAAGGAAGTTTTTAACGGTATGTTGCCATGCTTCCTTAAACACGTCTCCTGCTTTAAGGTCATAGTCGCCGGACAAAGCACGCTCTACGCTACCGCCCAAATTGAAGTCTTTTTCAATGTCGTTGTTCATTCGTGAATCCAGTGGCCAGTTGTACGTTCATTCCAGCCAACTTGTTAATAGAAAATTTCGGCTATTATACTGCAACACTAAGCGGTCTAAAATCGAATCTCAATGATGAGCTTGCTTTCTCAATTGTTTGGATGATAATTAGCCACTAATGCGTCATCTAATTGCATTTATCTTACTCTAAGGCAAAGAAAAATAACCCTTATCTGCAAGCCGTTACCCATATATAGAGAGTATGGTAAGGAATGTTTACTTAAGCCTGCAAAATTTTTTGTGTTTCAGGATAAGAAAATGCTTTGAATTCACACTTTTGATGATTATGATGCGCGCCTCTAATTTGTGTAACTACGGGTCATTCAGTTAAGTCACTTTAAATGACCAATGTGGGAGAAAAACAGACGTTGAACGCTAAACAAAATGCAGGACAACCAGTAGTTCGTCTTACTGGAATTAGCAAAAGTTTCGATGGTAAGGAAATCATCGCAAATCTTAACCTTGATGTTAATCATGGTGAGTTTCTAACGATTTTGGGCCCTTCTGGTTGTGGTAAAACAACCGTATTAAGAATGATCGCTGGTTTTGAAAGCGCTGACAATGGTCAGATCATTCTAGACAACCAAAATGTAACTCAAGTTCCTGCAGAGCAAAGGCACGTAAACACTGTTTTCCAGAGTTATGCACTATTTCCCCATATGACGGTGTTTGAAAACGTCGCTTTCGGTCTCCGCATGCAGAAAGTCAATGCAGCTGAAATCGAGCCTCGAGTGATGGATGCGTTACGTATGGTTCGCCTAGAAAAAATGGCTCAGCGTAAGCCTCATCAGCTTTCAGGAGGTCAACAGCAACGTATCGCTATCGCTCGCGCCGTAGTGAACAAGCCAAAAGTCCTCTTGCTTGACGAATCCCTATCTGCACTTGATTACAAACTGCGTAAACAGATGCAAATTGAGTTAAAACAATTACAGCGTCAGTTAGGTATTACCTTTATTTTCGTTACTCACGACCAAGAAGAAGCATTATCGATGTCAGATCGCATCATCGTTATGCGCGACGGTGTTATCGAGCAAGACGGTTCACCACGTGAGATTTACGAAGAACCTAAGAATCTATTCGTTGCACGCTTTATCGGCGAGATCAACGTGTTCCACGCCACCATGATTGAGCGCCTTGACGAAAAACGCGTTCGAGCTGAAATTGAAGGCGTAGAGTCCGTTGTATACTACGAAAAAGAAGCGTCAGCTGGTGACAAACTAACAGTACTACTTCGCCCAGAAGATTTACGTATCGAAGAGATTAAAGAATCAGAACAAGAAGGTATCGTTGGTCACGTTACTGAGCGTACCTACAAAGGTATGACGTTAGATTCTGTCATTGAACTGGAATCTGGCATGCGTGTGATGGTCAGCGAGTTCTTCAATGAAGATGATCCAGATGTGGATCACTCATTAGGTCAAAAAGTCGCTATCACTTGGGTTGAAAGCTGGGAGGTAGTACTCGATGAAAGCCAAGAAGCTTAGCCTTCAGAACGCAATCATTGCCTTAATTGTTGGTTGGCTAACACTGTTTGTGCTGGTGCCAAACGTAATGATTATTGGCACCAGTTTTCTGACTCGCGATGAAGCAAATCTAATCGAGATGACGTTTACTCTCGATAACTATTTCCGATTGCTTGATCCGTTGTACGCCAAAGTGCTATTGCACTCATTTTACATGGCTATTATTGCGACGTTACTGTGTTTAGTCATTGGTTATCCATTTGCTTACATCGTCGCTAAGATGCCAGAGAAATGGCGTCCATTTATGCTGTTTCTAGTGATTGTTCCATTTTGGACTAACTCACTTATCCGAACCTACGGACTTAAAATTGTGTTGGGTACTCAAGGTATTCTAAACCAATCGCTCATGGCGCTGGACATTATTGATAAGCCACTTCGTCTTATGTACACAGAGACGGCAGTGATGATTGGTTTAGTCTATATCCTATTACCTTTTATGATTTTGCCCCTCTACTCGGCTATTGAGAAGTTGGACAACACATACATTGAAGCAGCGAAAGATTTAGGTGCGAACAAGTTTCAGACCATCACAAAAGTTATTCTACCGCTAACAATGCCTGGCATTATAGGTGGTTGTTTGTTGGTGCTGTTGCCAGCTCTCGGTATGTTCTACATATCGGATCTACTGGGTGGAGCGAAGAATCTACTGATTGGTAACGTGATTAAGAGCCAAGTGCTTAACGCTCGTGATTGGCCGTTTGGTGCAGCCACAAGTATTGCACTGACCATTGCGATGGCAATCATGCTCTACGCCTACTACAGAGCGGGTAAATTATTGAATAAGAAAGTGGAGCTAGACTGATGGGACGTACTGTTCGATTTAGCTTTATGACATTGGTGTATGCATTTTTGTATTTGCCAATCGTGGTGTTGATTGTTAACTCATTCAATGCCAACAAATTTGGAATGAAATGGGGTGGCTTTACCACTAAATGGTATGAGACGCTGATCAACAATGACAGTTTAATGCAGGCTGCTTGGCATTCACTAAATGTCGCCATCTTTTCTGCTACAGCTGCTACAATTATCGGCAGTTTGACTGCCGTTGCCCTATTCCGTTACTCGTTTAAGGGTAAAGGCGCAGTTAATGGCATGCTGTTTGTTGTTATGATGTCTCCAGATATCGTCATGGCAATCTCCTTACTGGCCTTGTTTTTGGTGCTTGGCGCTCAATTGGGCTTTTTCACCCTGTTGATTGCTCACATTACATTCTGTCTGCCATTCGTGGTAGTCACCGTCTACAGTCGCTTGAACGGCTTTGACGTAAAAATGCTTGAAGCGGCGAAAGATCTGGGTGCCAGTGAATGGACCATTTTAAAACAGATCATTTTGCCACTGGCTAAACCGGCCGTTGCGGCGGGTTGGCTATTGAGTTTCACCCTTTCACTAGACGACGTGATCATCAGCTCGTTTGTGACAGGACCAACTTATGAAATTTTGCCACTGAAAATTTATTCAATGGTCAAAGTCGGCATATCACCGGAAGTGAATGCCTTAGCAACAGTAATGCTGATTGTCTCACTTGTTCTAGTCGTAGCATCACAGCTATTGGCTAGAGAAAAAGTGAAGTAATTCAGTATTTAAAACGAGACAGAATGGGTTAAGCCATTCTGTTTTTCTATCTACGTTTGGTTTGGAGCTAACGTCAATGAAGAAATGGGCTACTCTATTAGCTGGTAGTGCATGTGCGCTTTCTCTGTTCTCTGGTTCAGTGGCAGCGGACGAAAACAAAGAACTGGTATTTATGAACTGGGGTCCTTACATCAACAGTAATATCCTAGAGCAATTTACCAAAGAAACGGGTATCAAAGTTATCTACTCGACTTACGAGTCAAACGAGACTTTGTACGCGAAGCTAAAAACTCATAATCAAGGTTACGACCTAGTCGTACCTTCGACGTATTTCGTAGCAAAAATGCGCGACGAAGGTATGTTGCAGAAGATTGACAAATCTAAGCTGTCAAACTTCGACAACCTTGATAAAAATTACCTAGATAAGCCATACGATCCTAACAACGACTACTCTATTCCACACGTTGTTGCGATTACTGGTCTTGCGGTAAACACTGACATGTACGACGCGAACGATTTTCAAAGCTGGGCGGATCTATGGAACCCAGAGCTTGAAGGTCAGCTAATGCTAATGGATGACACTCGTGAAGTGTTCCACATCGCTCTGCGCAAGTTAGGTTACTCTGGTAACTCAACTGACCCTAAACAGATTGATGAAGCGTACGCGGAACTTCAAAAGTTAATGCCAAACGTATTGGTCTTTAACTCTGATAACCCAGGTGCTCCTTACATGTCAGGTGAAGTTGGCGTTGGTATGCTTTGGAATGGCAGCGCAGCGGCAGCTCAAAATGAAGGTATGAACCTTAAACTTGTCTTCCCTAAAGAAGGCGGTATCGGTTGGGTTGATAACTTTGCTATTTCTTCTGGTGCGAAAAATGTAGATGCTGCACATAAGATGATCGACTTCTTACTACGTCCAGAAATTGCTGAGCAGATTTCTCGTGACACAGGTTATCTGACAGCTGTTGCTGAGTCTAACGCGAAGTTCAAAGACATCGCTCCACTATTCCCTTCTCAAGAAGATCTTGACCGCGTAGAGTGGCAAGATTCAGTGGGCGACTTGACGGTTAAGTACGAGGAATACTTCCTTAAACTTAAAGCTGGTCAATAAGTCAGCGAAAATTATGAAAATAGGCAGCCTTGGCTGCCTATTTTGGTCTTGGGCTGATATAATTCCGTTTTGTATCTCTTGTTGTCCTAACAAGAAAGTTAACTCACTGCTTAATCAGAGTATTTGGCTTGGATAGGTCTTATGCTGATTAAGCAAAGAAAAACGGAAACATAATGAAAAGTAAATTCTATGCAAGCGCACTGTGCGCAGCGACTTTGATCGCTACTCCTGCAATGGCTGCTGATCAAGAACTCTACTTCTACAACTGGTCTGAATACATTCCAAATGAAGTTCTTGAAGACTTTACAAAAGAAACTGGGATCAAAGTTATCTACTCGACTTACGAGTCTAACGAAAGCATGTATGCCAAGCTTAAGACCCAGGGTTCTGGTTACGATCTAGTAGTACCGTCTACTTACTTCGTGTCAAAAATGCGCAAAGAAGACATGCTTCAACAAATCGACAAAACTAAACTGTCTCATTTCAGTGATCTAGACACTAACTTCCTTAACAAGCCGTTCGATCCAAACAACAATTACTCTATCCCTTATATCTGGGGCGCAACGGGCATTGGCATCAACTCAGATATGCTAGACAAGTCGTCAGTCACAAAATGGGACGATTTCTGGGACAGCAAGTGGGAAGGCCAATTAATGTTAATGGATGACTCTCGCGAAGTGTTCCATATTGCCCTAACCAAACTAGGTTACTCACCAAACACAACCGATCCAAAAGAGATCGAAGCTGCTTACCAAGAACTGAAAAAGCTAATGCCAAACGTATTAGTTTTTAACTCTGATTTTCCTGCAAACCCATACCTAGCAGGTGAAGTATCACTTGGCATGCTTTGGAACGGCAGTGCATACATGGCGCGTGAAGAAGGCGCTTCAATCGATATCATCTGGCCAGAAAAAGGCACCGTTTTCTGGATGGATAGCTTAGCGATTCCAGCTGGCGCTAAAAACGTTGATGCTGCACACAAAATGATCGATTTCCTACTTCGTCCAGAGAACGCCGCTAAGATTGCACTTGAGATTGGTTACCCTACTCCTGTAGCGACAGCGCATGACCTGCTACCAAAAGAATTTGCTAACGATCCAAGCATCTTCCCTCCACAAGAAGTGATGGACAGCGGTACATGGCAAGATGAAGTTGGCGAAGCGAGCGTGCTTTACGACGAATACTTCCAGAAACTAAAAGTGGATAACTAATCCAAAAATTAGTTTTCAGTTATATACTTAAAAAGCGGCGCCGGCCGCTTTATTTGTATCCCCCGCGTCAAAAGCCCTTCTCTAAGGAGAAACTAGTTAAGTATCAACTAATCCTGCTCTCTTTAGCTTTCATCGGTGCTGCCACACTCATCTCGACTTACTTTGGTCGCACAATGAACATTGAATCTCGTCATGATTTACTGTTCGAATCAAATACCTTATTCATCTTGTTCTTTATCTATTTCTTTTTAGCCAAAAGAGTAGTGACGAGTTATTTAGTCAGGAACGGTTTCTTACTGCTCATTATTAATCAAGCTTATGATGTGGTGACGGAGATAGAATTCCTTACTTCCTTGATGAAGGTAGCGCCTATCGAATCAGAAACCAAGCGACAGGAGTTCAAAGAAGCGCTTATCAAAACGGATCAAGCGATGTATCAAATAAAACACTCTCAGCGCGAAGGCAGAGAGCAGAGATAAGCGGGTTTACGCGTGTTTGACATCTTCACGCTGCAGTTGGAGGATCTCTTCCACCAATTTAGGCACCTCGACGCTTGCCTTTCCGTAACGCTTCTCTTCAAACTCACTTTCTACTGCACTCGGTTCCAAGTTGATTTCAATCGTGTGTGCGCCATGCATTTTAGCGTCATGCACGAATCCAGCGGCAGGATAAACGACCCCAGACGTGCCGATAGAAACAAACAAGTCAGCAGCTTCTAATGAGGCATAAATATCGCCCATTTTTAAGGGCATCTCACCAAACCAAACCACATGAGGCCTCATTTGAGCAGGGATCTGACAGCAATGGCAAAGATCGCCGGTATGGATTTCACCCTTCTCTTCAACAACCTGATTTGATTCACTGCAACGCGCTTTTAATAGCTCGCCGTGCATATGGATGACATTATTACTCCCACCGCGTTCATGGAGATTGTCAATGTTTTGGGTAATAACGGTGACAGTACCTTCCAGCTCCTGCTCGAGTTTGCCCAAAGCAATGTGAGCAGGGTTTGGCTTGATTGTCGGATTTTGTAGCCCTAAGCGACGTTTATTATAAAAGTCTTGCACTAAATCTGGATTACGCTCAAAGCCTTCCGGCGTTGCCACATCTTCTATACGGTGGTTTTCCCACAGCCCATCCTGTGTGCGAAACGTTTCAATACCAGACTCAGCAGAGATTCCAGCGCCGGTTAATACAACGACATTACGATACGGGAGCTTCATACCACATCCTCTTTAGTGTTCATTGAGTTAGCTTAGCATTGTCTGATTCTCGGTATAAGCCAACAAGATTAGACCATGGTCGAAGTTACCGCAGTTTTACCCATTTTTTGTGAGGTTAAACAAAAAGGCAGCCACTTGGCTGCCTTCCGAAACACCAATCTTCACGCATTTAATCTTCGTTTGTTGACGAAATTTTGTGAATAGCCAAATCGGCACCGTTAAACTCATCTTCTTCAGAAAGGCGCAGGCCCGTTAGTTTATTGATGACACCATAGACGAGCACGGCACCGACTAGAGCAATAGAAATGCCCGCCAAGGTCCCTAGAACTTGCACTGTTAAACTGACGCCTCCAAGACCGCCGAGAGCACTCTGGCCGAAAATACCTGCCGCTACACCGCCCCACGCGCCACATACCCCATGCAAAGGCCAAACACCCAGTACATCGTCAATTTTTGTCTTGTTCTGTAGGTAGGTAAATAAGTAAACAAACAGAGCGCCAGCGAGTGAACCTGTGACCAACGCACCAATCGGGTGCATCAGGTCTGAACCCGCACAAACTGCGACAAGCCCTGCTAAAGGACCATTGTGGATAAAGCCTGGGTCGTTTTTGCCTGCAATTAGCGCTGCTACAATGCCGCCCACCATCGCCATCAAAGAGTTCATGGCCACAAGACCACTGATGCCATTCAGTGTCTGAGCTGACATGACGTTAAAGCCAAACCATCCGACGCATAGAATCCACGCACCTAACGCCAGAAACGGAATATTGGATGGGGCAAAGTTTGTGTGTTTACCCGCACGAACACGACCCTTACGCATACCTAGGAAGATAACCGCAACCAGAGCAATCCAACCTCCGACACCATGAACGACTACAGAACCTGCAAAGTCGTGGAAGCCATAGCCAAACTGTGTTTCAAACCAATTTTGAACACCGTAGTTGCCATTCCAAATCATGCCCTCGAAAAGTGGATAGACCAAGCCTACCGTAAAAAACGTGGCAATTAAGATGGGATATAAACGTGCACGCTCAGCAATACCACCGGATACAATAGCAGGAATCGCAGCGGCGAACGTTAGTAAGAAAAAGAACTTCACTAGCTCGTAACCGTTGCCTTGCGATAAGGTTTCTGCATCGGCAAAAAAATTGGCCCCATAAGCCACCCAGTATCCAATGAAGAAGTATGCGATGGCAGAAATGCCGAAATCGGCAAGAATCTTGACGAGTGCGTTGACTTGGTTTTTGTGACGGACTGTCCCTACTTCAAGAAAAGCAAAGCCTGCGTGCATCAAAAATACCATGATTGCACCGAGTAATAAGAACAGTGTATCTGAACTTTGTGTCAGGGTTTGTACCGCTCCATGTACCTGACTGGCATCTACGCTCATTGTCATTTGTCTCCTTTGTCGCCCAACGTCTGTGCGTTGGGCATTTTTATTTCACCATATTGGTGAATTGATAATGAGACATAGCAAGGGCAAGCTTTGTGCCAAATAAATCACATAATTATCAACTCGTGTAATTCATTGATTTTACTTATAAAAACAAATTTCTAACGATAAAGTTGCGCAACGAAAGATAAGAACGACGCATAAAAATGCACTTTTTTGGTGAGACCGCACCAACTTAATGCGCTCAAATTTTGTGCACGCAATAAAAAAGCCCTGTTAAACAGGGCTTTGAATTAATTATAGGTTTGGACCTTTGACCATACTAAATGGCTGATTTTCTCTAAGCTTTTGCATCCCCTGATACATGCGTACAAACCACAATAATATCGCAATCGCACCAAACAGCATTCCCACGTAAGGGATGTAGTACGCGATTTCATCGATAACATTGCTGTTGTACCAGTAGTCGTTAACACCAATCAGGACACCATTAGATGTCGCGACTGTGATAATCAGCACCACAAAGAAGGTTAGGTTTAGGAAGAAAGTACGAATCAAACCGTAATAGTGTGAATCAACAATCTCACCATCCTCTCCTTTATCCAAACGATAACCTGCATAGATAATCGCGATCACTCCAGAGATAAGGCAAGTGAATGGAGTAAATATGCTAAGGATATACGCTACCCAAATCCCGTTATTAGGCTTGCTCATCGGCGCGCACTCCTTTCACATCTTGAACGGTTGTTGTTTGTTTTTCCTGCTCTTTAGCCATCATTTCTTGGTACCAAAGATCATGATGTTCTTTTGCCCAAGTCTCATCAACTTCACCGGTGACCATACCTTCTAGCGCCCCTTCCATACCAAACAAACCGATGTAGATATGGAAGACGAAGCCGCAGATAAGGATAAGCGCAGCCAACATATGAACTAAGTTCGATAGCTCCATGTCGCGACGAGTCTGACCGAAGATTGGGAAATCCAACACTAAGCCACTGAACGCGACAACACTACCAACAACGATCAGAAGCCAAAATAGCGCTTTCTCGCCCGCATTCGAAAACTCAGCTGAAGGGTGAGAACCTTTGTGCTTACCAACCATACCTCCGAGCTTCATAAACCAAGCAATGTCCACCTTCTTGAAGGTAGATTTACGCCACCATTTAATCAGCACACATAGCAGCAACACATAGAAAATTGGTCCTATGTAGTTGTGGTATTGTTTAGCCAGCATAATGATGAATCCCCACAGCTCTGTTGGGATATATGGTTTAAGGAAATGCTTACCGTAAACCAGCATTAAGCCGCTAAACGCGAGGGTCAAGAAGGTGAATGCCATACTCCAGTGCAGTGCACGATCAAGACGGGACCAGCGTTTGATCTTTTTGCCCGTCCGAGGCGCACTTAACATTAGCGGACCAATCACGATATACATCATGGTCACTAATGCGATACTACCGAAAATCGCCACAGCTCCCGCAGGAGACATCCATTTTTCTTTTAAAATGTACCAAGCTTGACCTGGGGTACTAATTAGCATTCCGTGCTCTGGGAACTGAGACGTCGTGTAGCCCACTTCGCCCTGACGAACTTGACGCCAATAATCGGCACCAGCTAATTGCGTCATTTCACGTTGTGCAACATCAGACTCTTTTTGCTCAGCATGCGCAGGCAACGACAAAGCAAAAAGCAATGCTGCCATCAGTGACAGCATCGCAAGAGATGCACGTTTAAACATTGAAAACATGAATCTCTCCACCGTTAGCTTTTCGTTGCGTCATAAGACAGATCATTGCCATCTGTCCAGCCCGCGCCCTTGGCTCCACGTTCAACAACGCGTTGACGGAAGATGTCAGAGACCTTTTCTGCATCACCGGCAAGCAGCGCTTTTGTCGAGCATAGAGAAGCACACATTGGGAGCTTACCTTCTGCAATGCGGTTGGCACCGTATTTTTGGCGTTCTTCTACCGAACCTGGTTCAGTTTCAGGACCGCCAGCACAGAATGTACACTTGTCCATTTTACCGCGTTCACCAAACGAAGCTTGTTTAGGGAACTGAGGAGCACCAAACGGGCACGCGAATAAGCAGTAACCACAACCGATGCAAAGATCTTTGTTGTGTAACACGATGCCATCTTCGGTGTGCTCAAAGCAGTCAGCAGGACACACGGCTTTACATGGCGCATCGGTACAGTGCATACACGCAACCGAAATCGAGTTTTCACCTGGTTCGCCATCATTGAGTGTGACTACGCGACGACGTTGAATCCCCCACTCAAGCGCATCGTCATTTTCGTTCTTACATGCAGTGACACAGCCGTTACATTCGATACAGCGTTTGGTGTCACAAAGGAATTTCATTCTAGCCATCAGTGGAGTCCTTACGCTTTGCGAATGTTACATAGGGTGACTTTAGTTTCCTGCATCTGAGTAACAGGATCATAGCCATAAGTGGTGGCAATATTTGCTGATTCACCAATGACATATGGGTCACAACCTTCTGGGTACTTAGAGCGAAGATCTTCACCTTGGAATTTCCCGCCGAAGTGGAACGGAATGAAGGCAAGGCCTGGTTTCACTCGACGAGTCACCATTGCTTTTACGTGAATGCGGCCTTTCTCAGCACCTTCTACCCACACCATATCGCCATCTTTAAAACCAAGGTCATTCGCATCTTTCGGGTTAACTTCTACAAACATCTCTTGTTGAAGTTCAGCGAGCCATGGGTTTGAACGTGTCTCTTCACCACCACCTTCATATTCAACCAAACGACCAGACGTTAATATAATTGGGTACTCAGCAGAGACATCTTTGTCTTGGATCGACTTGTACATGGTCGGTAGACGGTAGATTGACTCACTGTCATCCCATGTTGGGTAATCAGAAACAAGGTCGCGGCGAGGTGTGTACAGTGGCTCACGGTGTAGCGGAACACGGTCTGGGAATGTCCAAACCACAGCACGCGCTTTCGCGTTACCAAATGGAATACAACCATGTTTAATAGCTACTCGCTGAATACCGCCAGAGAGATCCGTTTTCCAGTTTTTGCCTTCTGCCGCGGCTTTCTCTTCTGCTGTGAGGTCATCCCACCATCCGAGTGCTTTGATCAGTTTGTCGGTAAATTCTGGATATCCATCTTCAAGCTCACAGCCTTTAGAATAACTATCTTCAGCAAGAATATTATTGCCTTCAAATTCCACACCAAAGCGAGCACGGAAGTTACCACCGCCTTGAGCAACTGGCTTAGACGTATCATAAAGAATATGTGTACCTGGATGTTTCATCTCAGGCGTACCCCAACACGGCCATGGTAGACCATAGGTTTCACCATGAGCAGGACCACCTTCACCTTCTAACGACGTCTTGTGGAAGGTGTGCCAATTTTGTTGGTGCGTTTTCAAACGCTCTGGGCTTTGACCCGTGTAGCCAATTGTCCACATACCACGGTTAAATTCACGCGTGATGTCTTCGATAAGTGGTTGGTTGTTTTCAACTTTTACGTTTTTAAACAGTTGATCGGAGAAACCAAGCTTCTTAGTCAGAAGGTACATGATTTCATGATCAGGTTTTGACTCGAACAACGGCTCAACCACTTTGTCACGCCATTGAATAGAACGGTTTGACGCTGTCACACTGCCGTAGGTTTCAAACTGAGTGGTCGCTGGAAGAAGGTAAATGCCATCTGTACGGTCGTTCATTACCGCAGCAACTGTTGGATATGGATCGACGATCACCATCATATCCAATTTTTGCATTGCCTTACGCATCTCGACGCCACGAGTTTGCGAGTTGACCGCGTGTCCCCAGTAGAACATCGCGCGAATGTTGTCATTCTGCTCGATATTTTCTTTGTTCTCTAAAACGCCATCGATCCAACGAGAAACCGGAATACCCATATTGTTCATAGGTTTCTTACCACGGTACTCATTTTGATCGAATCGATTTTTAACCCACTCGTAGTCAAGATCCCACACTTTCGCCCAGTGTTTCCAAGATCCATCTGCAAGGCCGTAGTAACCTGGAAGCGTATGAGAAAGTACGCCTAAGTCTGTCGCACCTTGCACGTTATCGTGACCGCGGAAGATGTTCGCACCGCCACCTGACTTACCCATGTTACCTAGCGCAAGTTCCAGTACACAGTATGCACGGGTATTGTTGTTACCTGTGGTGTGCTGAGTACCACCCATACACCAAACAACACATCCAGGACGGTTTTCAGAAAGAAGTTTCGCCGTTTTGTATACATCGGCTTCAGAGACGCCTGTTACGCGCTCAACTTCAGCAGGAGTCCACTTTGCGACTTCCTGACGAATTTCATCCATACCAAACACACGTTGACGGATAAACTCTTTGTCTTCCCACTGGTTAGCAAAAACATGCCATAAAATACCCCAGATAAACGCAACATCTGACCCTGGGCGAAGCGAAACATAGTGATCAGATTTTGCTGCGGTACGTGTACGACGAGGGTCAGCAACAACGATCTTACAGTTGTTTTTCTCTTTCGCGATTAAGATATGCTGCATTGCCACTGGGTGCGCTTCAGCAGGGTTCGAACCGATAAACAGCATCGACTTACAGTTGTGCATATCGTTGAACGAGTTCGTCATTGCACCGTAGCCCCAAGTATTTGCTACCCCAGCTACTGTTGTTGAGTGACAGATACGCGCCTGGTGGTCTACGTTATTGGTTCCCCAAAGTGATGCCATTTTACGGAACATGTACGCTTGTTCGTTGTTGTGCTTTGCGCTGCCTAACCAGTAAACGGAATCTGGACCAGATTCTTTACGAATATCGAGAACCTTGTTACCAATTTCTTCGATAGCTTGATCCCAGCTCAGTTTGACCCATTTGCCATTTTCGAGCTTCATTGGGTATTTGAGACGGCGTTCACCATGGCCATGTTCACGCAGCGCTGCACCTTTTGCACAATGTCCACCAGCATTGAACGGGTGGTCAAAAGCAGGCTCTTGGCCTGTCCAAACGCCATTTTGTACTTCGGCGTAGATACCACAACCTACAGAACAGTGAGAACAAATCGTTCTTTTGATCTCAGTCTTCGCTGAAGGATCAACAGACTTAGCTTGCGCTTTTTTGATCATTCCTGGTGCGAACAGGCTTGCCCCTACTACGGCCCCGCCTGCTGCAAGGGTACTGTTTTTCATAAAGGCACGGCGTGAAACGCCGAGTTGGTGTTGCTCTTTGCTCACACTATCGGAGCGTTTAACTAGTTTCATTGGTTAGGCTCCTATAGCGTATCGTAGTAGTCACGAATATGCTGAGTTTCGTGATAGCCAGTTTTCTTCACGTCTTGTTTTGGCAATACAGATTCTGAAGCACTAGCCACTTTAGTGGTTCCAGCGACTACCGCTCCAGCAACTGCTGCCGTAGTTAAGCCTTTGAGAAGATCCCTGCGGCTTTGATTTAACTTATTATCGTCTTTCATTATTGCTTCCTTACCCTTATTAGTAGGTATTGCATCGATGTGACGCTTATTGCTGAGCTTGCTCGTACTCAGTCACGTTCTTAACATCAATTTTTAATTTGTTTTTTCCACTTTGTAGATTTTCACTAAAACGCACTTGCTCAAGGGTCATAAATGCGTCAGTTAATTCGGCAACAGCCAGGTAGAAATTGGCGTGCTGAGCAGCCTTGATCTGTTTCGTTAACGCGTTAAACCACGTTGCTAAGTGCTTATTGAAAAATACCTGTTGCAGCTCTTCATCTTCAGCGGTAAGTACAGACATCACTTCACAAAGTGCAGAGAAGTGATCTTCTGGCTCTTTGACTTGCTCTTCGCGCTCTAGACCAAGAATTGCAAGATCGTGACGAATCGAAGCCAATGGTTTTTCCATCAGTGAACCCGTAAGATGCCAAGAGGCGAAAGGCATCACTTCACCACGACCAATACCAATGAATAATTCTTGGTACTCATCGTTTAACGCTTCTTGGTTAGATTCTCGGGCTGCGTTTTGCAAACCGATCCAAGCGGACTGCATTGCGCTTGCACTCTGTTCAATCTCCAACTCACTGAGAAAACTCACCATCTCTTCTGATGGCGCCTGACGGAATAGTGCAGATAGCACAAGGTAAATTTCAGCGCGTAGAGTTTGTTGTTGATTTTCCATTGCTTTCTACCCTAGTAATTCAGTTGTTTAGTTGGGTCTTCCGCCATCGATTCGAACATATCGACAACACGACAGTCTTCACACATCGCAATTCTGTTTAGCGAAGCTTGGTCTGAAAAATGAGAGTGACCGTGTAACTTATTTTGAAGCATGTCAATCATTGACTGTGGGGCAAACGGCTTTTGACAACGAATGCATTCCGCGGCTTTTTCTTGATGGATTACCGTCGCTTGCTGACGACTCGCCTTGTCCCAGTTCATACGTGTCGTCATCGTAAGAGCCTGCTCTGGACACGCTTTAGTACATAAACCACACTGGATACAGTCTTGTTCGACGAACTTGAGCGACGGAGAGTCACCGTCAGTATGCAACGCACGAGTTGGACACACGGCCACACAACTCATGCACAGAGTACAATCACTCGATTTGCATGAAATATTGCCGTAAGGGGCATTGGCCGGAAGTTCAACAATGTTTTCGACCGGAATTCTTGACTGAGCAAGCGCATCTAAAGCCGTAAACAGTCGTTGACGCTTATTACCCGGCAAATCACCCAGTGCGAGGTCAAATGAATCCGTGAATAAAATCGGAGCACCTTCGCGTAATGACTCTAGGTATACGATGTCGATGGTTTCTTTCGCGATACCGATTTGAGCCAGCAGTTCTTGTGCGACTGCAACTTCATTGTTGAGGACTCGTTGAATCGTTTCAGGCATGAAACGGCTCGCGGCGAACAGCACTTGCGTTGCGCCATTTACTAATGCAGCAAACCAAGAATCGACGCCAACAGACGGCAACTCTTCAACAACGATAGGGATTACGTTATCAGGTAGCGCCTTAAGTGCTATCACGTTGTATTGCTCGTGACGAGAACTACAAATCAGTACGATCGGATCAACACCACCTTCTGATTCATAATTTGCTAAGGTTCGTTCGATGAATTTTTGTGTATCTTGTGGATTCGGTAATGCATAGTGAATTGCTTCTGTCGGACAAGCAGTGGCACAAGTACCGACGCCTTGACATAAGTAAGGGTTAATCTCAATGCGATGACCGGTTTTATCACTGCCTTCGCTCGATAACGCACCAGCAGGACAGGCGTCAACACATCTCTCGCAACCTTTTACACCACGAGAGCTATGCGCACATTTGTCTGTATCCAGACGGAAAAATTTGGGTTTATCAAATGTCCCCATCAGCGTCGGAATTTCTTCTAATGCTTCAGCCAGTTTTGGATACCCTCTGCCAACTGGGTAATAACCAGGGACAGGAACCTCTTCACTCATACAACTGTTGAGGCACAGATCCAAAACGATATCAAAACAATCATGATTTAACGCGACCTTAGCCAGATTGCTCTCTAGGCCGTTGTTTTCGATTAGCACCGAAAAGGTGCCCAGGAATCCTGATACTTGAACTGTGTTAGCGTAATACAGATTCGCGTGTTGACCTTGTTCGCCATCAGTAGAAAGCAAGGTTAGGCTATTCATTTGACCCAATTGAGCAGCAGCGCTTTCGATGATTGAAGTCGGACCGACGATAAGCGTATTACCACCACTCTCGTAACTTACCGTGGGAGGAATTAAGTTCGTTAGTTCAACCGTGTTCTCAAATGCATAAAGACGCGCTTTACCATTGGATGTTGACGATGATTCTTGTAGTAGTTGTTTTAGCATTGCTCAGTTCCAGTTAGAACGGAATATTCACCTGCACTTCTAATTGCAAATGCTGTACCAACTTTTATTTACATTAAAATCAATGAATTAGAATATTTCCTTATCTTTATTGGTGACAAAAAAACAGAGTGAGACAAATTGTCCCACTCTGTTAATTGATGGTTTAGTCAAAATGTACCTATTTATTGTGTGGTCTATTTTGTCCCATCGATTCTCGCTCAAGTTCTGACTCTTGTTCAACGTCTTCGAGTTGAATCAAGGAATCTTGATCGGTTAGCTGGTAATTATTATCCAGTTCAGAAGACGGTTTCGGCTCTTCTTCGCGTGCGTTGACCCATTCGCGAAGTTTGCTGGCGACTTCTGAAGAGAGATTCTTAACCGCTTTATAGTCATGATCGTAATCATTGAGCCCGTCAATTTCACTGAATTGCCCTGATAAAAAGAGTTTGCGTAACGCGGCCTTTTTGACCGCTGACTCGACCTCTGAAGTCAACAAAGACGCGACGCTGAGCTCAGATTCACTCGCTTCTGCACTCTGTTGTTCAGGGATGTCTGGCGCAAGTTCCAGTGAAGAATCAGCGTTATCTGGCAAATTTGTACTTTCACCTGATTCAACCAACTCAGGCTCAGAACCTTGCGCATCGAGTTTACGTTGTGACCAGCGACTTAGGAAACTAGTTGCCACTTGCTCTACCCGCCCCTTTACGCTTTTTACGTCTTTCTTCTAGCAGTTCACCATGACGACCAATATAGGCCTCCATCCATGCTTGTACCGCAAGCGGCATGTCATTAGAAAGCACTAGGTAATCGCCATCCATGTATTGGCCAGCAATACTTTGCGAGGCTGTGAGTATGACAATATTAGGATCGTCTTCGGACTCCATAGTATCAAGAACCAAAAATAGCTTAGGTTGTTGAGAACTCAAGTTAAAACGGTAATCCGTTCTTTCATCCCGATGCAGTTGCAGAGCAATGACTCTCTGGTGCGACTCATCTGGCTGTAGATCAAAGCTTGAAAGTTGCCACTGCGTCGTCGTCCATAGTCCAGTACTAATTTCATGTGCGATTAAATTGCACCCGATTGACCATAAATCTTCGGACTTTTCTGCTTTAACGGACATAGTTTGCTGTTCTGGCATAGTTCACCAACTTATACACTGTTGTTTGTCAGGTTTGGATTGTGTAATTGATACAATCTGGGTTTTACTTTGCAATATTTGTACCTAGTCCTAAACAATGCGATTCCCAACCCTTATTATAGAGGCGGAACATTATTTGCAAGCAGCACTCCGCGAATGCGGATAGATCGAATAGGATAACTCTGTGGTTAAACCAAACATTATTAAAACCAGTGAAAACCCAATGCAGACACTTGAAGTTGAAGTGTTTGATGAATACGGTGAAAAGCTCACCAAACAGATAGCTTGCGAACGTCCTTTAACCGTCATGCTTAACTGGAAAGAAGTGGTTACCTTGATGACATTAGGATCACGCCCTGAGTCACTCGTGCTTGGCTATTTAAAAAACCAGAGTTTTATTTCCGATCCACAGGCATTGGAATCTGTGATTATTGACTGGGAAACGCATACTGCAGCGGTAATCACCAGTGAAGACACTCAACAAGTCGAGGGCGCACTGAAGAAAAAAACCGTCACATCAGGTTGTGGTCAAGGCACCATGTACGGCAATGTGATGAAACAACTAGAAAACTATCAAGTTCCTCAAGTAAAAATTAAGCAATCAGAAATATACTCCGCGCTCGAAGCCCTGACTCACTACAACGACACCTATAAAAAAGCCGGCGCCGTTCACGGTTGCGCGGTATGTAAAGCCAATGAGGTTCTTTCTTTTGTTGAAGATGTAGGCCGTCATAACGCAGTTGATACGCTCGCCGGTGAAATGTGGCTCAATGAGCAAAGCGGTGATGACAAAATTTTCTACACCACAGGTCGCTTAACCTCAGAAATGGTGATTAAAGTTGCTCAAATGGGAATTCCCGTGCTTTTGTCCCGTTCAGGAGTGACGCAAATGGGGTTAGATTTGGCACAAAAATTTGGAATTACCACCATAGCTCGAGCCAAAGGTTTGAGGTTCCAGGTATTTACCGGCGCAGATAAAATGGAGTTTGACGTAAAAGGCAATCCAGCAAGTTAACCGATACTGGCAAAACACCTCCCATGCGCCCTTAATTTTATATTTCCCGACATAAAAAGAGTTGCGGGCAATGCTAGAGCAAGTGAAGCGTTACATTCTGCCAGAACGAAAAAACGGCCCAAATCAAGGGCCGTTCGTATAAGTAAAACTCTACCCTGTTCGTTCCAAACACGTAAAGTGATAGGAGTTATCCGTAAGGAGGCTTTTACTTGTCTGGCTGGAGAGAATTATCCCTCGATACCACGAGCTTTAAGGAATTCTGAATACGTTCCTTTGAAATCGGTAATTTTGTTGTTCTTGATTTCAATAATTCGAGTAGCCAGTGAGTCTACAAATACTCGGTCGTGCGAGACGAAGAATAGTGTGCCTTTGTACTGCTCAAGCGCGTTGTTAAGCGATTCGATCGACTCCATATCCATGTGGTTGGTCGGCTCGTCCATTAACAGCATATTCGGTTTGTGCATCATGATTTTGCCAAGCAACATACGACCCTGTTCACCACCAGAGAGTACTTTCACTGACTTTTTGATGTCATCTTGAGAGAACAGCATACGACCAAGGAAGCTACGGATAACTTGTTCATCATCTCCTGCTTGACGCCACTGGCCCATCCAGTCCATCAGATTCATATCTTCTTCAAAGTCATGCGCATGATCTTGAGCGTAGTAACTGATGTTAGCGTTTTCTGACCACTTAAATTCACCTGTGCGAGGCTCTAGTACACCCGCTAATGTATTAAGTAGTGTGGTTTTACCGACCCCGTTCTCACCGATGATAGCGACACGCTCACCGACTTCGAATATAGCGTTGAAATCACTAAACAGATCGTCTTCAAAACCTTGGCTCAGATTTTCAACAATCAGTGCATTACGAAACAACTCTTTCGATTGCTCAAAACGAATAAATGGGTTCTGACGGCTTGATGCTTTAACTTCTGCCAGTTGGATCTTGTCGATCTGCTTAGCACGCGATGTTGCTTGTTTAGCTTTAGATGCGTTAGCTGAGAAACGTGCAACGAATGTCTGTAGTTCAGCGATCTGAGCTTTCTTCTTCGCATTGTCAGACAGTAGACGATCACGTGCTTGTGAAGCCGCGGTCATGTACTCATCGTAGTTACCCGGATAGATTCGTAATTCACCGTAATCCAGATCCGCCATATGCGTACATACAGAATTTAGGAAGTGACGGTCGTGCGAGATAATGATCATCGTACAGTTGCGTTGGTTTAGCGTATCTTCTAACCAACGGATAGTGTCCATATCCAAGTTGTTGGTTGGTTCGTCAAGCAGCATGATATGCGGGTCTGCAAACAGAACCTGAGCCAGAAGAACACGTAGCTTCCAACCAGGTGCGACTTCGCTCATCAATCCGTAGTGCTGTTCTTCTGGAATACCCACAGCAAGAAGCAATTCACCCGCCTTAGAATCAGCCATGTAGCCATCCATTTCAGCGAACTGAACTTCCAAATCCGCAACTAACATGCCCTCTTCTTCGCTCATTTCTGGCAATGAATAGATGCGGTCACGTTCTTGCTTAACTTTCCAAAGTTCTTTATAGCCCATGATAACCGTATCGATTACCGTGAACTCTTCATAAGCGAACTGGTCCTGATTTAGCTTTGCCACACGTTCGTTAGGATCGTAACTTACGTTACCACCAGTCGGCTCAAGTTCTCCGCTAAGGATTTTCATAAAGGTTGACTTACCACATCCATTGGCACCAATCAGGCCGTAGCGGTTACCTTCACCGAATTTTACCGAAATGTTTTCAAACAGCGGCTTAGCGCCAAATTGCTGAGTGATATTAGCTGTACTTATGATAGGACTATCCCCCTAATGAATTAGCCTTAAAAATCAATTAGATATGGCTAATTACCAAATGTATTGATGTAAATTTGGCGCTATTGTAACAGGTAAGAAGTGTGAACTACATAACATGTTGCAGATATATCAAAAAGGAGCCGCTAATCGCTTAACAGCTCCTTCGATCTATTGGTAATACACAGTGGGTTTAGAAGGTAACTCGGCCACCAACTGAAACTCGCGCATTGGTCAATGTTGTGTCGATTCCAATTATCTTGCCAGTAAGGGCTGTGTACTCGACACCGACATACCCGTACTTGAAGATTGTCGCTCGCGCACTAGTATACTAGCTCACTTTGTAGGATATTCTTAACTGAGCTGGATTGTTGAATCTACTTCGGTAAGCGACTGCATTGTAAGGATTCTCTCAATTAGCGGATCACTATTATTAATGACATCGGTATGACACTTGACGCAAAGTTAAGAATATAGTTTTGCAGCTTAAATAAGTGGGTATTTCACTCGCTTTCATTTCTAAAACTACTAAACTAACTCTAACCTCATAAGTTATAAGAGATTTTTATGCGTTTAATCGTACGCTTTTTATGTATGGCTAGCTTGATTACTGCGCTTCCTGCTTTGGCAGCTTGGCAGTATGATCTCCAGGCAATTCCTCAGGTGGACAGTGTCAGCAGTGACATTGAACAAGAAATAGCGAACCTTCCTGAAGCTTTGTTTATGACGGCTCAAGATAGAAGAAAGGTCAATCAGCTACTTGATGCCGTTCTTACTGAGCAACAAAAACAAATTGATCATTTCCAGAAAAACCTTGCGACTTTCCGAAAACATAGGGGGGACGATGCGTGGTTTGACACGGAATCCAATTATCTGACGTTAACCAGTCTTGGCAAAAGTAAGGAGCAACTACTTGTCCTGACCGATTCAGTTAACCGTGACAAGCTGACGGGATTTGGCCCTTACGGGGTAATTCAGTTTAAACAGGAATGGTATCAAACCCAGCTTAATCTTGAATATTGGATCTATTTTCAGCTGCGCAGTTTTAAATCACTGCTTGGCGAAGTCCTGATCTCACCGATTCCTGTCATTTGGGCCGGGTTGAAAGTTCTGTTTATCTATTTTGGTCTGGTCTGGTGGCTAGCAAACAGCAAGCGCTTGATTCGTCTTTTCAAAGAAACTCAGCTTGAGTCGAATGCTAAGCCTGCATTGTGGGTTCGCCTTATCTGGTACATCAGTCGTGCTAACAGAGCG
Organism: Vibrio sp. M260112; assembly: GCF_036533775.1. NCBI lineage: Bacteria > Pseudomonadati > Pseudomonadota > Gammaproteobacteria > Vibrionales > Vibrionaceae > Vibrio > Vibrio sp. M260112. Next base: position 101,825 of record NZ_JATABH010000004.1, read on the forward strand.
ATCGCTTTCCTGATCGCGATTACCTTATCACTGCGTGTACTTTCTGGTATTCCAAGTCTTCAGCACCTGATTATCTTAGAGATATTTACTTGGTGGGTGCTCGGTGGCTCCATAGCGATTAGCTTTATTCTAGAGTTTGCGTATCGCAATAGTCGCTCATCTAATCCAGAAGTTGTTGCCTTGAGGCTATCGACCATTCGACGCTACGTCTGGAGCGCCATTGTCGCTGGTGTGATCTTACAAATCTCTATGCGCACCCTCGGTAAAGGAACCATTTACTATTGGATATATAGCGCCCTTTACGCTTGGTTTGTCTTGGTGACCTTATCGATTTTGCTTTTGTGGCGTAGCAAAGTATTCGCAACGGTTGAGCCCTTAACCGACCGACCAGTATGGGTTAACTGGGCAGTAAGCCGTAAAGATGCCTTACTGCTGAGTATTCCTGCGACAGCGATGGCAATGGTGTGGTTAATCATTCACCACTTCAAACATAGGCTCGTCTCTGCGCTTTCAAATTACAGTTTTTTCAGTCAAGCACTCGCCTACCTGTTCCGTATTGAGGTCGCTAAGCAAACTGGATACAGCAACGGCCAAAGCAACTTAGTGCGTGTTAAAGGTAACGACACGTTTGAGTACGTTTCACCTGGGAGCTTTGACAGCACCATCATCGACTATGCGGGTGATGAAATTAAGCAGTTGTCTAAGTATTTGATGAGCGACAGTCCGGCGATATGCGTAGTGTCGGGTGAACGTGGCGTTGGAACCACAACACTCCTGCGTGGGCTTCTTATGAAAGTGAAAAATGCCGAGCCAATGTATCTAAGTTGTCCTTACTCTGGGTACAGCGAATTGCTTGCGCATTTGGCCGTTAGCCTTGGTTTAGAAGAAGACGCGACAGAGATCCAAATCTTGTCCCAATTGCGAAAAAGTGACACCACTTACTTAATTGCCGTCGATAACGCTCAACGACTTGTGAAACCAATGGTCGGTGGGCTAACTGACCTGATTCGTCTTACTAACCTCTTGCGCCGTTCTAAAAAAAACCATCGCGTTGTTATCGCAATTGAGAAAGCCAGCTGGCGTTTTGTCGATCGTGCTCGTGGTGAACGTCTGCTGTTTGATTTGGTCTCTTTTCTGCCTCGTTGGACAGAGAAACAGATCCATCTGTTACTCGATACCCGAATCAACCAACCTGAACAGAAACAGATTTCGTTTGAGGGCTTAGTGGTTCCAAAACAGTGGGATCAGGAAGAAGTCACTGAAGAAGAGCGTGCTAAACAAGGATTCTATCGAATTCTATGGCATTACTCTGATGGCAACCCTACCGTCGCGCTGCGCTTTTTCAGGTTGTCATTAAACCGCGATAAAGAGACGGAACAAGTTTATATTCGCCTATTCCACGCACCTGAATCACAAGAGTTAGAGAAAATGCCCAAACCTATGTTGGCTGTGCTGCGCTCTATCGTTCAATTGGAGATCGCTTCTCCAGAAGTCCTGTCCGAATGTACTCAGTTGAGCATTGCCGAGATCACCGGCACACTGCGTTACTTCCAGAGCCGTGGTTATATTGAGTGGCTAGAAGACAAAGCGCGTGTTTCCGATCACTGGTTCCGTCATATAACCAATGTTCTCGATCGTCAGCATTTATTGGTGAAGTAATATGAAAAAAATTCTAATTGTCTTGTTTGGTTTGCTGGTCATCCACCCTGCTTTTGCCACTGAGGAGGTGGCCAGTGTTGAAAACATCGGTCAAATTGCCAGTCTGATTCGTTGGAGCGGTGTGTTCTTCTCGCTGCTGATCATTATCGCCACCTGGTTATTGCTCAAGTTCATCAATTCCATGGTTGAAAGCATTGGTGGTCAGTTTGCTCAGTACAGAATGCCGTTGCAAAAACTCCAGTCATTCATGCAGTTCTTTATCTACATGAGTGCGGGTATCCTGGTGTTTATGATGAGTTTCCGCATCAATGACCAAATACTCGCATTGATTGGCGGTACACTTGCTGTATCCGTGGGCTTTGCGCTTAAAGACCTTGCTGCGTCGTTTATCGCGGGCATGACTGTGATGGTCGATCGTCCGTTTCAGGTTGGTGACCGCGTCACATTTGAGGGTAACTACGGAGACATTATTGCGATTGGATTACGTTCAGTTCGTATGCGTACTCTCAATGACGACATCATCACCATTCCGAACAACAAGTTCCTCAACGAAGTGACGGTGAGCGGAAACTACGGTGCTCTTGATATGCAGGTTGTTATCCCATTCTATGTTGGGCTTGATGAAGACATTACGCTCGCTCGAGACCTGATTCAAGAAGCGGCGTCATCAAGTCGCTACATACACTTACCTAAGCCTGTAACGGTACTGGTCAAACAAACCATCACTGATAACTACTTAGCCATTCAGTTGACGTGTAAGGCGTACGTGGTTGATACCGCTTACGAAAAGCTGTTTGAAACCGACATTACTCTGCGCGTGATGAAAGAGTTTAAAAAGCACGGTATTTGCCCGCCGAAAATTGCAGTTAACGCCAGTTAATAACACCGATAAAAAAGGCCAGTACGATAGTCGCACTGGCCTTTTTTATAGATTGGTAATCTTTAGTTTGGGTTCGGCACGTTCGGGTAAATAGACACTAAAACAACTCCCTTTGCCCCACTCAGAAGTGACTTTTAGTTCACCACCAGATTGGCTCAGGATACTCTGCGATACGGAAAGCCCCAACCCTGTTCCATCGCGCTTGGTGGTGTAAAACGGCGAGAAGATTCGCTTCAGATTCTCCTCTTTGATTCCACACCCTTCATCTCTAACATGAATAATAGCGCCGACGGATTTGTCGCCTTCCATCCAGTCTTGTGTAGATATGATCAGTCGCCCAGTCCCCTTCATTGCATGGATACCATTCATCTGCAAGTTGACCAGTATCTGCAACAGTTGGTGACGGTTAACCTCAACAGAGGTATGAGCAGAGAGATGTGTCTCAAACTCAACGCCGCGTTTTTTAGTTCCCGTCTTAACCAGAGTGATGCTCTCCTCAACAATGGGATTGACATGTTGCCATGTAATTTCATCCTGAACTCCCCCTTGACGGCTGTATTGCAGCAAACTGCGAGTAATGTTTCGGATGCGATCTATCTGAGCATGAATGGCTTCAATCTCTTCTTTGACTCGATTAGATTCATTACCGAGTTCAAACTGCATTAACTCGACATTTCCCAGAATCACCGCTGTTGGATTATTGATTTCATGCGCAATACCCGCCGTCAATTCGCCAAGCGCGGCTAATTTCTCATTGACCACCAACTTGTCTCGAGTTTGGTTGAGTAGCTGGATATGAAGTTCCAGATCCTCCGTTTTCTCTTTCAAACTGGCGGTGCGATCTTGGACTTTACACTCAAGTTCATTTGCCGCTCGCAACAATTCATTTTTGCGCTGCTTGAGCAGATCAAGCATGTTGTCGAATTGCTTAGCTAATTGCGCCAGTTCATGGTTCTCATCCAAACCGAGCGGGCCAATACGCGTCTCCTTACCTAACTGGATCATTTTGACGACGCGGTGAATGTGCTCAATAGGAATAAACAGATCTCTCGAACCGCGATAGACCAATAAGCTGGAAATGAGCAGTAGGAACAAGGTCGTTATCGAGATCTCAGCGATGTTGGTCATATAGGTGGTGACAAACGGCCATAACAGGTATCCGGTATAAAGCATACCAATCACATTGTCATATTGATCATGTAGTGGCTGATAAGCCGTGATGTACCAAGCGTCGTATACAAAGGCTAGGTCAACCCACTCCTCACCATTGATGAGTACCGTACGTTTGACTTCGTCGGAAACGCGCGTACCGATGGCGCGTCCCAAGCGGTCATCACTGTCTAAAGGAACGTTGGTACTGATTCGCAGATCGTCCAAGAAGACCGTGAGTGTTCCCACGGGACGCAAGCTATCTTGTATCGACGGATAGATTAAATCACGAATGGTATCAACCAAAGCAGTGCTGTTGTTAAGCAGCAATCCACCATCCAAAAAACCAATAATATCATTGCTCTTGTTGTGAATAGGGATCACGGTTCGACTAACTAAGCCACGTCCTTCTATCTCGCTACTATTTAGAATCGGCGTCTGAGCTCGTTTTACAAGATCCGACCCTAATGCATTGAGCTCCTGCTGAGTAAGTACATCGAAGAAGGATTCACGGCGAGTGAGATCCATAAAGCGAAATTTATTGACTAGGTTATCTACGCGATGAAACCGTAAGAAATCCAACTTATATTCGATACGCTGGTCAGACACCCATTGTTGCAAATCTGCTTCTGGCATCTCACTGTTGGCCACTCTGGTTACAAAGTCGTAAGAGTTCGCAAATGCTTTGACGTGATTCGCTTGACGTTCCTGAATCAGTTCAATGCTGTTCTCTGCCACGCCTAAACGTTCAGAAACATCAATCAACGCGCTTTGCCAAGTGTAATGAATCGACCAGTAGATGGTTATTCCAATCAGAGCGAGCAGAGTCAAAAAAATCGGCGCAGAGGTGAGGATCATCAGCCTATATCGCACCATGGTTTTAAAGCGATAGCGCCATTTTGACCACAGAGACCAACGTGATGCTCTACTCGGCATGCGTTGACTCCTCACCATCCCACTCTTTGTATTTGCGCTCTAATGTCTTACGAGCTACGCCCAAATCACGTGCGGCGGCGGATTTATTACCATCATGGTAATCAACCAACTGCATGATATGGGCTTTTTCAACATCCTTTAGCGCCCAGCTGTTTGGATAGCCAACCCCCTTGTTGGTATCGCCAGCCAGCTCGATTAATTCAACACCACTCGAAACCTTCATCGAAACAGAAGGTTTGTAAGCATCGCCATGTATCTCACGCCAGTAATGAGCAGGTGGTTTCCCTAGCAGAATACAACGTTCAATCAGGTTCTTGAGTTCACGGATGTTACCTGGCCAATCATACTCATTCATCGCCAGAACATCTTCATGCGCCCACTTAGGGTCGGGCATTGCCAACTCTGCGACGAGCTTTTTAGTAAAGAACGGTACCAACTCAATCAAGTCCGTCTTACGTTCTCTCAGCGGTGCGACATCAATTTTTAGTACGTTAAGGCGATAATAGAGATCCGATCGAAAATGCCCTTTGTTGACTTCTTGTTGAAGATTACGGTTCGTCGCGGCCACCACTCTCACGTCGACCGTCACTTCCTTCTCACTTCCCACTGGGCGGATTGTTCTCTGTTCCAACACCCTTAGTAACGCCGACTGCATTGGAAGCGGCATCTCGCCAATTTCATCTAAAAACAGAGTCCCCCCATTGGCGACACGGAATAAGCCTTCACGACTGCGTTTCGCCCCTGTAAAAGCGCCCGCGGTATGACCAAACAGTTCACTCTCTAATAATTCAGGGGCAATAGCGCCACAGTTGATGGGAACAAAAGGCCCATTACGCTGACTCGCATCATGTACACCCCTAGCGACCAGTTCTTTACCCGTTCCAGATTCGCCTTCAATGAGAACGGACGCACGTGAAGGCGCAAATTGGGTAATGAGTTGTTTCAGTTGTTTGGTTTTGTCGGAACCACCAACGATATCAGTCGCGATATGGCGCTTGAAGTCATGACGAAGCGCAAACTGATGGCGTTGTTCAAGACGTTTGTCCATACAACGTTGAACGGCATTAAGCATTTGCTCCAAATTAAACGGCTTAAGAATAAAGTCCGTCGCGCCGAGTTTGATCGCCGAAATAGCGGTATCTAAGTCGGCATATCCTGTCATAAATATCACGTCGGCTTTTTTATCATCGTCGTAAAACGCCTCTTCCCACTCAATACCAGAGCGACCCGGTAAATTGATATCCAAGATGATCAAATCATAATGATTAGCACATCTGAGCGTCTCTGCCTCTTCGATACTTCCAGCGCAATCCACTTTTGAAAACCATTTACTTAGTGCTTTGTTTAATATCGCTTGCATTCCCGCTTCGTCGTCAACGACAAGAACGGAAAATGCTTGATATTGTGAAGCTTTATTAGGGTCGAATGAAGGAGGCATTGTATTCCACTATTACTGTGTGACTATTGGGACAGAGTGTACCAAGTTTCCAAAGCTTGGTTATATTTAATGTGAGACATTTTGTCCCTCATCAAACTTTTTCCTTCTAACTTATTGATAATTCATTTGAAAAAGATCGCATTTTTTTGGCATCAAGATTGCTTTATATGCATGCCAAATTATAACACGTCAGAGTTGGCAGCGATTAGGTATCAAAATACCTATCAAATAATAAATAGAATGGATTAATAAACACTATGAAAGCAATCTCTTTTACATTAGCAACAGCGTCTTTAGCCCTAGTCAGTTACTCCGCTTCATCTGCCGATGAAGTTCCTCATGTTCGTCTCGCGACTACTACTAGCACGTATCACTCAGGCCTACTTGACTACCTATTACCTAAATTTGAACAAGATACCGGTTATAAAGTCGACGTTATTTCTGCCGGAACGGGTAAAGCACTTAAAATGGGTGAGAACGGTGACGTAGATTTGGTTATGACGCACGCACCAAAAGCAGAAGCAAACTTCGTAGAAAAAGGCTATGGCGTACTGCCTCGCAAGCTGATGTATAATGATTTCGTTATTGTTGGTCCTCATTCAGATCCTGCAAAAATTGCTCAGCAGAAAGACATTGCTGAAGTGTTCAAAAGTATTGCAAACATGAACGCTACTTTTGTATCTCGTGGTGATGATTCTGGAACACATAAAAAAGAAAAAGGCATTTGGCAACAAACAAAAATGGAACCCAACTTTGGCGGCTACCGCAGCGTGGGCCAAGGTATGGGGCCAACGCTAAATATGGCCAATGAGATGCAAGGTTACACGATGACCGACCGTGGTACTTGGTTAGCCTACAACAACAAACTTGATCTAGAAGTGTTGTTCCAAGGCGATAAAAAACTGTTTAACCCATACCAAGTTATTCTTGTTAACCCTGAGCGCTACCCTAGCATCAATTACCAAGGTGCCAAGGAGTTCAGTGACTGGCTTGTCAATCCAAAAGGACAACAACTGATCAATGAATTCAAACTCAATGGTAAACAACTGTTTGTCGCCAACGCTAACGAGAAATAATTTTCGATGAGCCTATGGCAAACCACCCTCGATGCGCTCGCCTTATTGGTGAGCCTCGATAGCGAACTTTGGGAGATCGTCGCGGTCTCCTTTAGTGTTTCATTGTCAGCGATTTCGATCGTGCTGTTGCCAGCAATCATTTTCTCTTTTGTTCTCGCGTACACAGAGTTCAGGGGAAAATGGCTTTTTCTTTCGCTGGTCAATACGCTTCAGGCTATCCCAACCGTTGTGATTGGATTACTGCTCTACATGCTACTGTCACGTGCAGGTCCTCTCGGGGACTGGCAGATGCTATTCACTCAGAAAGCGATGATTGTTGGTCAGATGCTTATCGGTTTTCCGGTACTGGTTTCAATGATGCATGGCGCGCTTCAATCTAGTGACCGAAGAGCGGTTGAAACATCAATCACGCTCGGAGCTTCGGTACCTCGCATCGTTGGAACAATGATTTGGGAAACACGGTTCCCGCTTCTTGCAGCCACTATTGCTGCCTTCTCGCGCATCGTGACAGAGGTGGGTTGCTCGACTATGGTTGGTGGCAACATTATGGGCATCACTCGCAACATACCGACAGCGATTGCTATGGAAAGCCACAAGGGTGCCTTTGCGCAAGGTGTCGCATTAGGCATAGTGTTACTGACTCTAGCCTTAGTATTAAACTTCTTGCTTACCAGTATGCGTGGCAAAGGCTACCTCAGAACTTAAGGGCGCTGTATGACTATAAAAATAACGGCACAGCAACTTTCTATGCGCTTCAAAGAGCGCGTGCTATTTCACATCCCTACTTTGAATATTGGTCCAAACGACGCCATTTATCTAAAAGGAGATAATGGTGTCGGTAAAACTACCCTGCTAAAAATCCTTTCTGGGTTGATCAAACCCACCACCGGTAAAGTTGTCGCCCCCTGTGACTCGTGGCGCAATAGACTCTTTTCGCGATCGGGACGAAAAAATGTTATCTACCTCCATCAGTCTCCCTATTTATTTGATGGCACGGTATACCAGAATGTTGCATACGGTATTCGCTATCAAAAAGAAACAGCAAAAGATAAGCGAGCTCAAGTTATTACGGCACTGCGCATGGTAGGCTTAGAAACTCTTGCAGACGAACACATCTCAGTGCTGTCGGGGGGCGAAAAGCAACGCGTTGCAATGGCACGAGCGTGGATTCTAAAGCCTTCGATTTTGCTGATGGACGAACCCAGTGCTTCTTTAGATCAAGAATCGATCGACCGTTTAGTGATTATGGCGCAAGATCTTCTCGAACGTGGGTCAAGTTTGGTGATAACCAGTCATCAGCAAAACGCCTTGACTGCTTTATGCCGTAAACAATGGTGGATAAAAGAAGCCACTTTGGTAGAGTCTCCTCTGCTTCAAGTAATAACCGACAAAGAGTTACAAACTAATTATGCTTCCTCCAATGCAAACTAGCTGGGTCATTTTAGCTGGTGGACAAGCAACCCGTATGGGCGGACAAGACAAAGGGCTTGTCCAACTGAATGACAAACCACTCATTCAACACGTTATCGAGCGTCTCACTCCACAGACTGAGCGCATCATGATTAACGCTAACCGAAATCAGAGTATTTATACTCAGTTCGGCGAAGTATTTAGTGATCAATTTAAAGACTATCCCGGGCCAATGGGCGGTATCCATGCGGGGCTGCTCAACGCACCAACAGACTGGGTAGGATTCGTCCCTTGTGACAGTCCACTGATCAATAACGATCTCGTCGAGCGTTTTTGCGCTTCTGTCACCGACGAGACGGATATTCTCGTTGCTCACGATGGTGACCACCAACAGCCGGTTTTCACCCTTTATCACAAAAGAGTTCTTCCCAAGTTAACCGCTTTCTTAGAGCGCGGTGATCGCAAAATCATCCTACTTTATAAAGAGTGCCATACCCAGTATGTCGACTTTAGCGATTCACCAAACTGTTTTGTTAATTTGAACACACCAGAAGAGCTCGCTCAATTCGGTACCATTGACTGATGATTGAACAAACACCCATTCCTATTCTAGGTTTTGCTGCCTATTCGGGCACAGGTAAAACGACGCTCCTTGAAGCACTATTGCCAAAGCTAACAACCACTGGTCTGCGCATTGGTATGCTGAAACACGCTCACCACAATTTTGACGTCGATAAAGAAGGAAAAGATAGTTATCGTCTTCGTAAAGCTGGCGCATCGCAAATGCTGATTTCTTCTCGTAATCGTTACGCACTGATGACGGAGACACCTGAGGAAGAATCACAATTTCAATATCTACTGACACGTTTTGATACCGATAAACTCGATATCATTTTGGTTGAAGGCTGTAAAAACATCGCGTTTCCTAAGATTGAATTGCATCGCGAAGTTGTCGGTAAACCTTGGTTGTATCCAAATGACACTAACATCATTGCCATTGCGTCGGATACGCCAGTCAAGGATAGCGAACTGCCACAAATGGATATCAATGACCTTGATGTGATTGCTCAGTTTGTCATTCAGTACGCACAAAATGGTATCCAACCAAACCATGTGGCGCCATGTTGTGACACCCTCTCCCCTGCGTATCTTTCTGTCACGCAAGGACAAGAAAAAATTCTGTCACTTGTCAACACCGTCACTGAGAATGAGCCGTGCGCTGTGGAATCTTGTTTTGGTCGAGTTTTATCGAACAACATCATTTCACCAGTCAATGTGCCTCAATACACCAATTCGGCAATGGACGGTTACGCGATTCGTGGTGATGACCTCAATCGTCAACACTACCAAGTCGTGGCTGAAGTACTCGCAGGTCATGCTTATCAACAACCTTTACAAAAAGGTCAAGCGGTAAAAATCATGACAGGTGCACCGACGCCACAATTTGCCGACACAGTTGTCATGCGTGAACAAGCCACCGAAAATAGTGACATCGTCACGTTTCCTAATGCTTCAATAAAACAAGGTCAGAATGTACGTCTTGCAGGTGAAGACCTAGCGGCAGGAAGTGATGTATTTTCTCTTGGTCAGCGCCTCTCTTCTGCTGAGATGGGAATGATCGCCTCTCTTGGTTACGGTGAATGCCAAGTCTACCGTAAGCTTAAAGTTGCTGTTTTCTCAACAGGTGATGAAGTTCAAGCCCCGGGGAGTGAGCAAAAAGCGCACTCTATATTCGATTCAAATCGTTTCACCATTATGGGGTTACTGCAAAATCTTGGTTGTGAAATTTTAGATTTTGGCATTGTTGAGGACAACCAGCAGACGATGGTTGAAGCACTGGAACGCGCAGCTCAGCAAGCAGACGTGGTCATTACTTCTGGTGGCGTCTCTGTTGGCGATGCCGATTACATTAAACTTGCCCTTGAACAGCTAGGTAGTATCGATTTTTGGCGTATAAACATGCGTCCGGGTCGCCCACTCGCTTTCGGTAACATTAGCGAAAAACCTTTCTTTGGTTTACCAGGTAATCCAGTGGCGGTTATGGTGTCATTCATTAATTTCGTCGAACCAGCGATACGCAAGATGCAAGGCGAACTTGATTGGCAGCCATTAAAGATTAAGGCAATCGCCACTGAACCCTTACGTTCTCGCCAAGGACGCACAGAATTTAGTCGCGGCATCTATCAATTTGATTCTCGTGGCCATTTAACCGTCGCAACAACGGGCAAGCAAGGTTCAGGTATTCTTCGCTCAATGAGTGAAGCCAACTGCTTGATCGAAATATCCCCTGCTGTTGACACGGTTAAAGTTGGAGAAAGCGTGACAATCATCCCACTTCAAGGCAGAATCTAGCAATCCATTCAGGGGCCAGCTTAGCTGGCCTCTTTATTTTATAGACGGTTGAATATTTATGGCTCGTACAATCCTATATACCTACAAAGACCAAGACAAAACACTGGCTTTTTCTTACGAGAAACACAGAAACATTCACGAGGCAGTGGCAGAAGCTGAAGGTATTGATATTTCGGCATACCTAAAAATGGAGCAGCAAATCGAAGCGATTTCAGACACCAAAGCCGTTCGCAATTATCGTGATAATCACTTTAAAAAACTTGGCTTTAGTAAAATCACTTTGGCACAGAAAGAGAACCTTGGTGTAGGAAAGAAGAATTCGTAATCCCCTCGTTTCAAAGGCTGGCTTTCCAGCCTTTGTTCTTTCTTAGACAAGGCTAATTAACTCAACATAAGGTCGTTGTTTACAATGAAATGGAGTAATTACACTAGAATTATTAGGCCTTAATGTTTAGGCAGCGACATTCCATCCAGCTGAATTAACTGATCATTTTATATTTTGACAATATTCCCCTCACAAAACCGTACATTGTACATATACAATTAATGGCACCTGTGTGAATATTTATGCCAACCCTATAAACCATAAAAATAGAACATATTACTTAACAAGGATTGGCCCCTTTCAATGGAATCGCTCATTACAAAAGTCATCGACTCAAGAAATGAACAAGAGCTTTACCACCGTTGTCTACAAGACGTCTATTTACGCTATAAACCACAACACTGTTTGATTGCTGAGTATGATCTTGAGCAGAACATTGCTCATTCTCACTGTTACTTACACCACGGCGAGCTAGCGGAAAACATCACCTATTCTTTAGGTGGCACGCCGTGTGAACTGGTGCTGGATAACCGAGAAATCTGTGTCTACAAAGAGAAAATTCAACAACTTTTCCCTGATGATGCCATCTTACAGATAATCAATGCGCACAGTTATCTCGGCATTCCTATTCAGTCGCGCAGTGGCAAAGTGGTTGGCGTTATCGCACTCATGTATGACACCGATTTACCCGATATATCTTTTGATAAGACTTGGCTAGAAACAATCGGTTTTCTGATCGGTAAGTCAATCACTCAGCAACGCCTTGCAGATCAAAAAGATAAACTATTGGAACAATTTGAACGTTCAGAGCAATTAACGCAAAGTGGTTCATGGACATGGGATATTGCTCATAACCATTTTAGCTACTCTAAAAATCTCGCCAATATGACGGGCATGAAACCTGATCAACGACTACAATTTTCTGACTTTTTCCGACTCTATATCTTTAAGAGTAAAATCAGCTTAGATCGCTTCATGCTTGATGTAAGTTCTGGGAGTGAAGCTAAGACTCTCACTGTTTATCGAGAAATGTGCCCGATCAATAAGCAATTCGAAATTAGCTACATTAAAAAATTCAATGAGTTAGGTGAATTGACTAAGGTGGTAGGCAACATACGAAATACGACAGATATTTCTCAATTAGAAGCGGACTTTACCATCGCGCAAAAGATCGTCGACCTCTCTAGTAACGGCGTATTAATTACCGACAAGCACAACTGTATTATCAGTACCAACTCTAAAGTAGAAGATATTACTGGCTATACTTTTGCCGAGCTAGAGGGCGAATCACCTTCTATTTTGAGTTCTAGTCTCCATCCGGCGAGCTTTTATCAAAAGATGTGGGCAGAGCTTCATGAACAGGGGCACTGGAGCGGCGAGGTCTGGAACCAAACGAAATTTGGCGCCGTTTATCCCGAAAAACTCAGTATCTATGTGTTACGAAACCGAGTTGGCGAAATACAAAACTACATCGCGACATTCGAAGATCTTAGTAAGTTAAAATCAATTGAAAGTGAACTCAACAACTATAAAAACGAACACGATTTTACGGGGCTACAAACTCGAGAAAGCTTTATTAATGCCTTATCAAAGACCAACAATCAAACAGTCATCATTCTCGATCTTAAACGTTTTTCGTCAATCAATAATATGTACGGAGAATCCGTTGGTAATAAAGTTCTCGTCCATGTTGGTCATGCTCTGGCGACCAATTTTGATACCAATCAGATTAACATCTGTCGATATGGCCCAGATCAGTTTGCACTGAGCTTTACTCAAGACACTCTCGAGGGGGTCAATAAATTCGTTAGCTTTGTTCGCTCCAAGATCGAAACAAGCGTCGTGATAGATAATCATGAAATTGAACTCGCGGTGAATATCGGTTGCTCAAATATCAGTGAGTTTGAAAGCAAAACACACCCGATAAAACAGGCCTACTATGCGCTAAGAGAAGCCAAGAGCGATCCTATTCCGTCGACCTCTATCTATTCCATTCAGTTGGAAAAACGAGTGGCAAGACAGTATTCGCTTGGTGCACGACTCAAGAAAGCCATCGACGAAAAACGCATTGATGTTCACTATCAGCCAATTTACGATTTGAACAATAAAAAGGTAGTCAAACTCGAAGCTCTTGCACGCTGGACCGAAGACGGTGAGATTATCTCTCCATTCGAGTTCATCCCTATCGCTGAAAATCTTGGCTATATTTTCCAGCTTGGCGAAATTGTGTTGGAGAAGTCCTGTCAGGATCTGCAACGTTTAAAATCTCGCGGCTATGAAAATATTTTGATATCGATTAACCGATCTATCGATGAACTAAGCGAAGAAGACCCATCCAACTGTTCGATCTTGAACATCATTGGTCAGTCAGGTTTGTCTGAGAAGGACATCATTATCGAGGTCACCGAGTCAATCCCTCTTGAAGATAAACCACATGTTCAGGATCTACTCAGTGTGTTACGCATGAAAGGCGTTAAAATCGCGTTGGATGACTTTGGTACTGGCTATGCATCATTCTCAAACTTAATGAAGAATTCGATTGATATCCTAAAAATCGATCGCTCTTTTGTCCGAGATATTTCAACCAATCTCAACAATGCGGTGTTAATTAAATCGGTAAACCTGTTAGCGCGCCAACTTGGGCTAGAAGTGATCGCGGAAGGTGTTGAAGATGAACAACAACTAACTCTGCTTCAAGAATTAGGATGTCGCTACATTCAGGGCTACTTAATCAGTAAACCTCAACCGTTTGAGGAGATTGAAGCAGAGATCAAACGGATCAACCAAGGCGAATAACAAACGGGACCAAATGGTCCCGTTTTTTTACTATTTGATGTTGAGGAACGCTGCACCGCGTACGCCACCCGAATCACCATGCTTCGCTTTAATGATTTTCGGGCATTTTGCTACCGAAAGTAAGTATTTCGGTACACGCTTAGGCATCTCTTGATAAATCAATTCGAAGTTTGATAGACCACCACCTAAAGCAACAACGTGTGGGTCGTTAGCCGTGAAGATATTTGCAAAACAGATCGCAAGCAACTCCATAAAGCGCTCAACATGTACACACGCTTTTTCTTCCCCCTGCTCATACGCTTTGATGATGTCGATCGCTTTTTTCTCTTCACCAAAGTAATGCGTATAAATAAGTTCAAAACCACGTCCTGATAAGTAGCTATCTAGACAGCCTTTCTTACCACAACCACAGCCTAATAGTGGCGCGTTGTCACCAAGGTGGAACCAAGCATCAATCGGTAGACGCATATGACCCAACTCACCAGCTACGTGGTTGCGTCCCGAAAACACCGCGCCATCATAAATAAGTCCGCCACCGAAACCTGTGCCTAGAATCAGACCCATAACTGATGGAGAGTCTTTGAGTTCTTCATCCCATGCTTCTGACAGTGCGAAACAGTTTGCATCGTTCTCGATTTTTACACTACGGCCAATTTTACGCTCTAGGTCAAAACGGAGCGGTTTGCCTTTAGCCGCAGGCACGTTTACTGTCAATACAGTCGCATCGTCAGCGTCTTCCATACCTGGTAAACCAAGACCAATTTTACCTTCACAGCCAAACTCTTGGTCGTACTTTGCAACCAAAGCAGCAATGGTTTCAACCAATAATTCGTAGTCGTCCGTTGGCGTTGGTACTCGCTCGGTAGCCACTCGCTCCAGTTTTTCATTGAACGCACCAAATTCAATCTTAGTGCCACCAACGTCAAAGCCGTAGTACATCTTATCTCTCCCAGAAAAAATCAATCAGAAAACGTATAATCGCACCATTATCCATATAGCTAAGCCTACAAACTGTGATACAGAACCAATTTAGCTTTGCGTTGTGCTCAACTGAACAGTCTCTGCCCAACCAGAATTGATTCTTTAGAGTGATTTCTCGTTTCTCGACATGATGTACTCGTTCAATGCCGGTTTAGTGTCGTCTCTTCTGTTACGTGTTTTGCTGTTGAGATATGACTCTCGAAACACCTCAAACCACATGGTCAATGTTTGATGCAATTGTTGATGGCCTAATTGTTTGAATACCAGTGCCGCCACTTCCGCCGTTGCGAGATGTTGATCATTGTCCGAACGACGCATCATATATTGCGAGATTCGCTGAGGGCTAATCGATAAAACGGGTAGTTGACTCAAATATGGCGACTTGTTGAACATGCGTCGAGCTTCACGCCAACTCCCATCAAGAAAAACCAACAAGGGTTTGCGTGCCAAGTCGCTACTAGTGGTCGTATTCGCGACCAGCCTTGAGTGATCCTCAACATACTGCTCAGGAAAGACCAGAATCGGTTGGTAATCTGGGCTGTTGAGCAATTCTAACATTGCCGCTTCAGGCTCAGTTCTGCTCCATTGATATGCATGCCCGTCTGCCACCGTATCTAAAATTAAGCGTCCAGTGTTACTCGGCTTGAATACTTCGTTCTCTGAGAGTAACAACAACACCGCCACCTCTGTGCTCGCTGTCGGCTGGTGCTGACACAAACAATCTTGCTGTGCGACTTGGCAGTACTGACAACGCGCGACTTTACTACCTCGCGCATTAAAGGGCTTGGTTGAACGTTCGAGGCGTTGCTGGTACAAGTGATGAAAGGCGTGGATTCTCATAGCGCAGTGTAGATAATGTCAAAGTTGAGCAAGTTTACTCACCCAAATAACAGTTGCAAGGAATAGTATCAATGCAAAATCCAGAAATGATTCGATTAAGCTTTTTCGTTGGCGTCCTTGTGCTTTGCGGTCTTTGGGAATGGGTGACGCCACGAAAACGTTTAACACAGAATAAACTCTACAGATGGCTTAACAATCTAGGCTTAGTCGCTTTCAACTCATTATGCCTAACCCTATTGATGCCCATCGTCGCTATTGAAGCGGCCTACTATGCTCAATCTCATCAAATCGGGCTGTTTAATCAGTTTTTTGCGCTTTCTCAACCAATGGTGTTACTTATTGCGGTCATCGTTCTCGACTTAGCGATATATCTACAACATTTGGTTTTTCATCGGGTACCGCTTCTGTGGCGATTACACCGAATGCATCATTCTGATCAGGACATAGATGTCACGACCGGCTCTCGTTTCCACCCGATTGAGATCCTTCTTTCAATGTGGATTAAAATTGCGCTCATATTAGTACTTGGCGTACCACCTATCGCTGTACTGGTTTTCGAGATCATTCTCAATGCCAGTGCGATGTTTAATCACAGTAACGCTTATTTGTCACAAAAATGGGATAAATGGTTAAGAAAGTGGGTGGTTACGCCTGATATGCACCGCGTACACCACTCTACCATTACCCAAGAGACCCATTCTAACTTTGGCTTCTTTTTATCGGTGTGGGATCGGATATTTACCACCTATCGAGCCCAACCAAAGTTAGGGCATGATGATGTCGAAATTGGCATCACCACGTTCCGTTCAGCGCAAGAGCAACGAATTGACAAGATGCTCTCGCAACCTTTCAGAAATCACTAAGATACGGCACACCAGTAGGAGTCTAAACCGAATACTTGTGCAACATAGTGACTCGATGCTCTGAGTTCCAGTTGCATAGCTTAACTGCTTAACCTGCTCTAAAATGTTTTGCGTAAGTTCAGCATTGGTCATCGCCAGTGGCAAAGCTTGTTGGGAAAGTTCTGAAAAACGTTGTCTAATATTTTCTAAACCCTTAATACTAGTGACAGAAAGTAAAATGACGAGTAAGGTGATGGTAAAAAATACCGCACTGATTGTCTGAATAAGGGACAGTGAAAATGTGCTTTTTTTCATCGTTTCCATAATGAAGATAAGATCCTGATATCGATGTTTCTGGCGAGAATATTATGGCGAGATTGTTACGGTTAGATTGCAGACTAGAGTTATTATTATGAATCGCTATTCACTTCCCCTATCCCTGAACGCAATAATCTTGACCACGTTACTCACGGCTTGTAGCAGTGCTCCTCAACAAGAAAGTCAGCCCGCGTCGGCAACTTATTTAGCGCCCAATGCTTCTCAGTTGGCGATCAGAGAGTCTTTGATTAAAGTTTATGACCAGTGGGAAGGTGTTCCCTACCGCTTAGGTGGGTCGTCATTAAATGGGGTGGATTGTTCGGCATTCGTGCAAACTGCGTTTCAACAAGCGATGGGAATACAGTTACCACGAACGACACTAGATCAAGTTAAGGTGGGAACGGAAATCGCCTACTCTCAAGCGACAATTGGTGATTTGGTATTTTTTAAAACTGCACCCAACACTCGACATGTTGGCGTTTATATTGGCGGCAAGCAGTTTATGCACGCGTCAACATCAAAAGGGGTCGTCATATCGAGACTCGACAACCCATATTGGGCTAGCAAGTACTGGCATTTCAGACGAGTTAGCCTCTCGCCTGAAATCAATTAGTCGTACAACAAATTGGGGTTAATCGTATTTCGCAACAGCGGAGTCGAACAAATTCTTAACCAAAGCAATGTATTCGTCTAAGAAGCTAATTTGTTCGTTTGTCGCAGGCTTGCCCCATACTCCAGCAAGAACCTCCCCGAGGTCTTCTACTACTGAATCAGCTTCTTTAAGTAACTGGAAGCGGACGCTAGAGTGGAGTTCTGGGTTTTGCTCAAAGATAGCCATGATGTTACTCGCAACCATATCGGTAACGACATCTTCGACGCTCTCTGTTCCTGTGTCTCCTTCTTCAGAAGCAAACACATCAAGATTGAAAGCTAAGTGCTCGATTAGAGCTAGGTAACCATCGGTTTCAACAACCACAGTTCATCTCCATTATTGTCATGTCGTCGATATCCATCTTTAATACTAAGACATTTCAATGTGTTTTCACAACTTGTGTCCGTTCAGTTGCTGATTACTTGTTCAGTTCTGGCTATAGTAGCCTACCCCATTAGACATAACTTGCTGTAACTAAGAAAGTTGAAGCAGAGTCAAATAATACTCACGTATTATTAATAGCATATTTTATAGCGAAGAATGCGATGAGGGACACACTTCACACTTTGCGAATTTGACAGGTCAGATTGTCTAAATCGTTGAATTTTTTGCACTATGAATCAGAATTCAACGCCATCATCTTCTACACTGTAGTTAAATACATCTGACTTAGGAAATGTTATGTGGCAAGCCATATCAAAACAGCTTTCTGAAACCTTGATGTTCGCTTACGAAATAAGCGAAAAATGCAAAGTTCACGGTGGTGAAATCAACGAATGCTATATGATTTCGGACGGAGAACAACGCTATTTCGTTAAAGTTAATCAGCGTGGTTCTTTGCCTAAGTTTGAAGCTGAAGCTGAATGTATTCACATGTTGCGTGAAAGCCGAACGGTTTCTGTTCCCGAACTGGTTTTAGCGGGTACCACCAAAGATAACGCCTTCATTATACTCAACTACCTCCCAACCAAACCATTAGATGACAGCAAAAATAGTTATCTCTTTGGACAGCAGATCGCCGAACTTCACCAGTGGGGCGAGCAGCAGGAATACGGCTTTGATCAGGACAACTTTATTGGTGCGACGATCCAGCCTAACAAGTGGGATAGGAAATGGTCCCGTTTCTTTGCTGAACAACGAATTGGTTGGCAACTGCAATTAATGCAAGAGAAAGGAATTAACTTGGTCGATATCAACGACTTTACCCAGTTAATTCAGACCAGACTCGCCAATCATCAGCCTAAACCTTCCCTACTTCACGGCGATCTTTGGCATGGTAATGTGGCAAGTTCTGTCTTCGGCCCGATTTGTTATGACCCAGCCAGTTACTGGGGTGATCGTGAATGTGATATCGCTATGACTGAGCTGTTTGGTGGATTCCAACCAGAGTTTTATCAAGGCTATGAAAGTATTCTGCCGCTCGACATCAGTTACAGCGAACGGAAAGACATCTACAACCTTTATCATTTACTCAATCATTACAATCAATTTGGTGGACACTACTTGGATCAATCAGAAAAAATGATAAAGAAAATTCTTTCATATTAATGGTGAATATGTTTATTTAACAAACACTTAAGAAGGTTTATGGTTGTTGAATTGTCAAACATTTAGTCGATCAATAGTGATGTGTGTTTCGACAACCTTTGCCTTTTCATAGCTAAGTCAAATTTTGTACTTAATTTCTGCCTAACAGAAACTTCTAAGCATAAGATTATATCGTCTACAGGGAAATTCTTACTTTCAGTGGGAGTCAGTTAGGCGCTGTTTTCGATATAGATGTAAGGAAAAGAGTTATGCATAGCTACACAGAAAAAAGGGTTGCTTGTCCCCATTGCGGTCATACCATTAGTATTACACTTGATGCGTCGAATGGTAGCCAAGAGTTTTACGATGATTGTCCTGCTTGCTGCCATGCAATCCACCTCAACATGACGGTCAATGAGCAAATGGATACGATTGACTTGTTTGTTGATGCCGACGATGAACAAGTATTTTAAAAAAGCGCCAAACGGCGCTTTTTTTATAACGATTTACTCGCTAATACTCTTTCAACGGTATCCACAATGGCTTGTGTCTGTGGATCAAATTCAACGTTAATTTTATCACCAATCTTACGGCTTCCGAACAGAGTTCTATGCAACGTCTCTGGGATGAGATGAACGGAGAACCGCGCACCTTCGACCTCACCTATGGTCAACGAACAACCATCGAGGCCAATATAGCCTTTAGCCAACACATACTTAATCATCTCTTGAGGAATTTCGAACCATAGAGTTCGATTATTTGGTGTGTCTATCACATCAACCACTTCACCCATTAGCGAGATGTGGCCTGACATGGAGTGCCCGCCAATTTCATCACCAAACTTAGCGGCTCTCTCAATATTAACCCGATCTCCGACAGCCAGCTCTCCAAGGTTGGTCAACGCTAACGTCGCCTGCATCAAATCAAAATCAACAAGCTCTCCATCCACTTTCGTTACCGTAAGACAGCACCCATTGTGTGCCACAGATGCACCTATCTCAAGACCCTGATTCATTGACCCAGTGAATTCAACGGTATGTGTTTGAAACTTTTCTTTCTTTTCGATGGCAACAACTTTCGCCATTCCCTGAACGATTCCGGTAAACATGATTAATTCCGTCAGTTTTTCATGGTGCTTAGTGTGACATTTCTTTATCATCGCAGACAATCATTTTCTCTGTGCTTGAGTACGCAGCATTCCTTTGCCTATTCACTCAGGTTTTTCAAACAGTTTGTTGGAGTATTTTTCATTGCATCGCTATAAAACCGAAGCTAACACACTGGTAAAACTGGCTACACCTGTTCTGATTGCTTCCGTGGCTCAAACAGGGATGGGCTTTGTCGATACCGTAATGGCGGGTGGCGTCAGCGCAACAGATATGGCAGCAGTATCCATTGCTGCGAGTATTTGGCTACCGTCGATTCTATTTGGTGTTGGTCTTCTAATGGCTTTAGTCCCTGTTGTGGCACAGCTCAATGGTTCAGGTAGACAGCACAAAGTACCATTTGAAATCCATCAGGGACTTGCGATGGCACTTTTGCTGTCTATCCCGATTTCATTAGTCTTGCTGCAAACCAAAGGTATCCTCGGTCTAATGGACGTCGAGCCTCTGATGGCGAGCAAAACGATTGGTTACATGCACGCTGTTATCTTCGCCGTCCCTGCATTTTTGCTGTTCCAAGTGCTTCGAAGCTTAACCGATGGTATGTCATTGACTAAGCCAGCGATGGTGATTGGTTTTATTGGACTCCTGATCAATATTCCGCTCAACTGGATATTTGTTTATGGCAAGTTTGGCGCCCCTGCTCTTGGTGGGGTTGGCTGTGGTGTCGCTACAGCCATTGTTTATTGGATTATGTTTGCCTTATTGCTTTTCTATGTGCTGACGTCCAATCGATTGGCACACGTTCAGTTATTTGCACAGTTTCATCGTCCACAAATAAAGCCATTGGTACGTCTATTTAAACTGGGATTCCCCGTCGCCGCCGCCATGTTTTTTGAAGTGACCCTATTCGCTGTTGTCGCTCTGTTGGTGGCACCATTAGGGCCACTTGTCGTCGCAGCTCACCAAGTCGCGATTAATTTCTCATCATTAGTGTTTATGATCCCAATGAGTATTGGTGCTGCAACCAGTATCCGCGTCGGACACAGACTTGGGGAATCTAACGTTGAGGGGGCTACCATCGCATCTCGTGTTGGCCTTATCGTTGCGGTAGCAAGCTCACTGTTTACGGCACTATTCACCGTCTTGTTCAGAGAACAAGTCGCCCTGCTCTACACCGACAACCGAGCAGTGATCGAGCTTGCGTTGCAGCTATTATTGCTGGCAGCGGTTTATCAGGTGACCGATGCGGTACAAGTTGTCGCGGCTGGTGCTCTTCGTGGCTACAAGGATATGGCAGCAATATTCAACCGTACCTTTATTGCGTACTGGGTATTGGGCTTACCACTAGGCTACATACTCGCTATGACAGACTGGATTGTAGAACCAATGGGCGCTCACGGCTTCTGGATGGGCTTTATTATTGGCCTATCTTCGGCAGCGATCATGCTCGGATTACGCCTACTTTGGATGCATCGACTCGATGATGCTCATCAATTAGAACTTGCATCTAAATAACGCGACAGGCCAGTCAATTGACTGGCCTGTTTTTTATTGATCTATTGCGGCTCTAAGAAATCGAGCAAACTTAGGCACGCCATTTTGAGTGTAGCCATTGAACTGATAGGTAATGCGACTACCCAATGGTGGAGGGAAATTACGCTGCTCGTCACTGAATCCGTTTCCAATATAGAACCGTCGTCCATTGGGCAATTCGACTAACAGTGCTCCCATCATATTGGAAAACTTGCCTTTGCCTGGCTTATAACCAACAACGACCGCCTCTCCATCCTGCTGTTTCTTAAGCTTGATTAGATCTTGGCTTCGCCCTGCGTGATAGGCATGATGAATATTCCTCAACATTAAACCTTCACCTTTAAGTGCCGCTACACGCTCAAGATTGTCAAACAATGTCGCCTGACTTTCTATTGGTGTATGCTCAATCAATTGGATATGTTCTGTATCCAGCGTATTGACTAAACTCTGTAAGGCGTCATAGCGTTTCAGATAGCTCTGATCGCTATAAGGAATGTCAAATAGCATGTAGCGGATCAATGACCAAGCCACTTGTTTGGGTAATTGATCCAACACCGTTTGTTGAACAATGTGAAAGTTTCCTCTACCTGCCCACAACTCCCCTTCCAAAGGAAAATTGGGGAGAGACTTTGTAAACCACGTTGGTGCAGCGATTGGGTTTCCACGTCGAGTGCGGAGAGTGGAACCATCCCAAACCGCACGAATGCCATCGAGTTTCTCACTTTGCCAATACTGCTCTAAATCGATTTCATCACTATAGTTGCTCGCCAACACCACAGGCTCAGGTCGCATGTCTTTCTCTTTTGCGTATACAGGCGAGTTTAATATTGCGATCACGCTGATTGCGACCAACGAACATCTTAACTGCATAGCGACGGCTCCTAGCTCAATTGTTGCCTCAATTATTGCCACTATCTGGAGCGTTTCTAGGTTCAATATTACGGATTCAGAGTCATCGCTGTCTAAAAGATAGTTGTTAGTAATCACAGTTACATTTCGCTGGAAACAAACTAGTTAAACCTGATGTTTTAGCCTCACTCTTATAACTTTCAAATTGAGAAAAACGATTTCTCATATTGAGAAACTCACAAAGAAAAACGTTAAGCACATGATTATTAATGGTTATTTTTTTGGCACGTAACCTGCTCCACTCTATGCAACCAACATAGGAGTATGCGTCATGGAACTACGTAAAATTCAAGCCAGTGAAACCATAGATACACTCATCATCAACGGAAACTTAGATGCTGACGGCAGCCGTTTCGCTCAACCACACATCGATCAGATTATTGCTGAAGACTCTGGCCGCGATGTGGAGATCGACTTCAGCCACGTCCAGTTTCTCGACTCCTCTGGTGTCGGCGCTATCGTGTATCTCTACAAGCGCCTTATTGAACGCCATCGCAACATGCGCATCGAAAACGCTTCAGGGCAGCCACTGGAAATCATTAACCTGCTGCGCATCAGTCAGGCGATTCCGGTCAATTCTCAAACTCACTAAAAATAACAATAACTCACTAACAAAGGACGTTGGCATGAACTTTTCTCTCAAACACATAGCCCTAGCTGTCACTGTCAGTTCAGTGATTGGCTGTTCCAGCTACCCTGAAAGTGGTCGTGGCGGTATTGCAGAAGATTATATTCAATCGAGTTTCACTCCTGTCATGCCCGATGAGCCTCTTGGTCCAGAACACGGTTTACGCTTCGACTGGCAGTTGACCAAACTTCAGCTTGATTCACTCATTCGAGAAGGTGCACGTTGGTGTTTTCCAGCCGCTGTGGTTCAGGCACTAGAGAAACAGAATCGCATTGCTCGTGAACTGGAAGGCGGCCTTCTTCTCGATGCAGCCAATGATATCGTCATCCAACGCAAACGTCTTAATGAGTTAGAACTGCAATTGGACTACGTAACCTCTCAAGCGAAATGTGTTCCACCAATGGATGAGAACGCCTTTCAGCAACGTTTGGCCATCATCGACAAGCTCTACAGTCTACTCAATGTGGATAATCAGTTTGCATTCAACTCTACAGAGGTGAACCCTAAATATATGGGGCATTTAGCTCGCGCAGCGAACTTACTGGAAGAGCATACAAGTTTAACTCTCTCCGTCACGGGTCATTCAGATTCGGTGGGTGACGTGGCTTACAATCAAAAACTTGCGATGGGCAGAGCACAACAAGTTAAGAGATATTTGATCATTTTTGGCCTGAGTCCAGAACGTATTAAAACCCATTCCGTAGGCGATACCCTTCCTCTATATCAGGGAGAATCTGAGGGCGTTCGTCTTACTAATCGCCGAGTAAGCATTGAGGTGGTCGACAAGCAGGAACGCACTGAGTCACCGATGCAAGGAGGCTACTATGAAACAAATTAATCTTCTGTTCGTCACCTTGTTACTGTCACTTGCTACTTTGGTCAACGCGAGTGAAGAGCGTGTTGATATCGGCGACTTAATCCAAGTTAATCTGCCAGGCGAAACCTCTCTAAACAAAGGATTTCAAGTCGATAAACGTGGCCGAATCACCTTGCCTGAAGTGGGCGCCCTTTATGTTGCAGGTTATACTGAGCCTCAACTTGAGTCGGCGGTCAAACAAGCGTTGGAGAAAGTCTATCGCGATCTGTCCTCTGCGACAGTTTACATCGCCGAACAACAAATCCTCGTTTCTGTCCAAGGGTACGTAAAGTCACCCGGTGAATACACCTTACCTAAGAGCGCGGATATTCAGATGGCACTGCACGCAGCCGGTGGATTACGTGCAGGCGCTCAATTGAACGATCTATTCATAAAACGCGGCAACGAAAAAATCACCTTCAATTATAAAAACTTCCTTGATACTGGTAATTCGTCACTGCTTCCAGAGCTGGATTCACTGGACACGATTTTCGTTCCCGCCTCACCGCTCGTCGGGAATATCGAACAAGAGTTTGACGCAACCAAACTCGCAAACGCTGGCGACAGCGCTGATGGACGAACTGCGATCAAAGTGTTTGGCGAAGTCAACGCTCCAGGCTCATTCGGCTACAAAGCCAATACGGATTTGGTTGATATCATTATGCGAGCAGGTGGCGTCACTCGCTATGCTTCGGTAGAACAAATCCGAGTAATTTCGGACAACACCCCTAAACTATTCAACCTTAAATCCTATTTAGATAGTGGTGATGTTTCTCTGCTGCCTACCCTAACTCCGGGAACGACTATCTTTGTACCCAAGCAAGAAGAGGAAATTAAATCCGGTGCTAATGTTGTCTATATCATGGGGGAAGTCGCTAGTCCTGGTGCCTATGAAGGTAAAAAAAATGCCTCTTTTATGGATATTCTCGCCAATGCTGGCGGGCCAACACGCTACGCAGAATCGCGTCAGATTCGCGTCATTAAAGCCAATGGTACGGTCGTCAAATTCGACCTAACCGCTTTTACTGAAGGACTATCAGGACGCAACCCTCCGAAAATCAGTGCTGGTGACGCAATCTTTGTCCCCGAGAAAACCGACATGAACGAAAAATCTTGGCTCAAGATAGCGCCGAATCGCGCAGTACGCATCATCGGAGAAGTGGTTCGTCCCGGTCGTGTCGAATGGTCTGATGAAATGGACCTAATGGATTTACTCTCTCACGTAGGCGGCCCAACATTACGCGCTGATACCTCAAAAATCGAGGTTGTCACCAGTGACAATAAACTCCATGTGTTCGACCTCGATGCCTATATTTTGAGTGGAGCACCAAGCAGTGAATTGCCGAGCATTACAGCAGGGTCCATTATTCGTATTCATGACCTGCCTCAAGACCCATCGGATAATAAGTCACAATGGGTTCGTCAAAGTTCGGATGCGTCGATTTACGTCTTCGGTCAGGTCAACGCGCCTGGACGCTATCGCTTCACCAAAGATATGCATTTCCTCGACATTCTTTCCGCCGCCGATGGCCCAACCAAAGATGCTGACATCCATAACATCCGCTTCACCCATAGAGACAAAAGTTACTCAAAAGTGAGCAAGCTGAACCTTTCTCTTTACTTCGAAACGGGCGACGAAAGCCTATTACCTAACGTGACCATGGGCGACACCATCTACATTCCCGAGAAAGATAAAATCTGGCTGGATCGTTCGAAAGAGTCCACCGTGCGTGTCCTTGGCGCGGTAAACAAACCTGGACGTTACGTTTTCGATGACAATATGACCGTGCTCGACATACTTGCAGAAGCAGGCGGCCCGTCTGACCGAGCTTACCTTGAAAAGATTTCTATCGTAAATATGTCCTGCTGTCAGGGTCAGGCGCGAACATTTGATTTGGTGAACTTCAGTAAAACGGCCAACATATATCAACTGCCTGTCCTTCGTGCCGGTGACACCATCTATGTTCCTGACCGTAGCGAAAGCATCTTGGAAAAAGCCCGTGTTGGCTTGGAAGATATTCTGCGCTTAACCACCACCATAGTGTTAATAGGAGCGTTGTGATGATTATTCCTTCAACCCATACCGAGATTGAGCAAATCTATCTTGCAGCGGAGATGAATGGTTGCCGCTCTCTCTGTCTTACCGCCTGTCAATCAGGTGACGGCGTCACATCCATTGTATCTGCACTTGCGGAGCGTTACTTATTGGCTGGCCATAAAACATTAGTCGTTGATTTAAATACCTTTCATCCAGCATTTGAATCGATCGATTCGATGCCTCAGTTTACTGAGCAAGTTGGATTTTTGGTTGAACACAACGATACGCATCAACTGTTTACGGGGTTACCTGTCCCTAGCAGTCAATCTGCGCTTCTGGCATACAAAGACCCGACCTACCTTACTAACGCGGTATCCGAGTGGCTGCAACAATTTGATCGAGTCATTTGCGACACTTCCCCTTTGTTACACATAAATCGCGGCAATATACCCGCCCAAGTCGTCGCGGGGGCTTGTGATCAGACCGTCCTTGTTGTTATGGGTGGAAAAACGTCGTCGGGTCAGTTAGCCAAAGCGACTGAAATGCTCAATTGCGCGTCAATTTCTCTGTTGGGTTCTATTCTTAATATGAGAGACCAAGCCACTTTGGCCGAAGAAATAGTCCGCGAGTTAAACCGCTTTACCTTTATTCCACATCGTTGGCGTGAGCGTATAGCAAGCAAAATTTTGACCAACGAATTTCTGGCACAGTCAGCGTAGGAGTTAGCATGAAACGTCTAGTCGTGTTTATTTCCGCCCTAACCTTATCCGTAACCTGTCTGGCTCAAACCCTTAGTTTCGGCATCGTTCCACAGCAATCTGCCAGTCGATTGGCTGAACAGTGGACGCCGATAATGAACTACCTCAGTGAGCAAACGGGAATTGATGTGGTATTTAGTACCGCTCCAGACATTCCTACCTTCGAGCAACGTTTGGCAGAAGGGAAGTATGACATCGCGTATATGAACCCTTATCACTACACGGTTTTTAGTCAGACTCCAGGATATCGTGCGATAGCCAAAGCAAAAGACAAACTCATTCAAGGTATTATTGTCGCGAAAAAAAAAGACCCTATTGAAAGCCTCACACAGCTCAACAACTCTAAGCTCGCTTTTCCTTCTCCTGCCGCTTTTGCAGCCACCATTTTAACTCAAAGCGATCTAAATAAAGCGGGAATCAGTTATCAGGTCAACTACGTCTCCTCACACGACTCAGTCTATCTCGGTGTGGCTAAAGGCTTTTATCCCGCTGGTGGCGGTGTAATGCGAACCTTTAACTCACTGCCAGAAGTCGTCAAGTCTCAACTTAAAGTCATCTGGAGAACAGAGTCTTATACACCACATGCGATTGCCACCCACCCACGTTTAAACCAGCAACAGGTCTCTGCCTTGCAAAAAGCCTTAATGTCATTGGATTCAAGTAGCGTCGGACAAGCTCAACTACAGACACTAAGCTTAAAAGGTTTTGTTGCTGCTCAAGATGAAGATTGGAATGACGTTCGTAAGCTAAACATCACGATTTTGGATTAGTGGGGAAGCGCATGACTTTACGTTCAAAAACAATCCTTGGAATCGCCATCATAGAAATCATTGTGCTGATCGCTCTCGTCCTCAGTGCAATGAGCTTTCTTTCCAACTCAAATGAGAAGCAGCTCATACAGAGAGCCAACTCTAGCGCAACCATGTTTACTCAAGCGGCCAAAGATGCCGTTCTGTCCACAGACATCGCCACTCTGGAAAGCCTCGTCGATGAATTCATGACGTTGGAAGATGTGGCCTACGTTAGAGTGTTGCGTGATGGCAAAGAGATGGCCTGCGCTGGTGACAAAGAGATCTTACAACGTGCGATGCAAAATGATACCAGTCTTGAAAGTGTTGATGATGGAATCTTCGATTTGCGTAGCCCGATTGAGGTCAACAGCAAAGTCTACGGTTATATCGATATCGGCTTTCAAGTCGAACCTATCATGATGATGTTGAATGACGCACAGCGATCCATTGTCATCATTGCAACCATGGAAGTGGTGTTAGTTGCCCTTTTCTCTTTCGCCTTAGGCACCTATTTAACACGAGGATTGACTCGCATTGCTTCCGCGGTCAACACCATCGAGCAATCGGGTCCGGGCTTTCAACTTAATTCACAATCGAAAGATGAAATTGGTGACGTATCTCGTGCATTTGATGGAATGTCCGCCAAGCTAGAACAAGAATATAAGTTGCTTCACGCCGCCCGCGAAGGCGCAGAGCTTGCCAATGACTCGAAAAGTCGTTTCCTTGCCTCTATGTCGCATGAGATTAGAACCCCAATGAATGGTGTACTGGGTATTCTCAACATTCTCGAAGAGACCAAACTGAGTAAAGAGCAGAGAAAACTGGTTTCGACAGCGACTGAATCAGGCCACTTTTTACTGTCCGTCATTAACGATATTCTCGATTTCACACGAATGGAGTCAAATACCCTGATCCTTGAGGATCAGCCCTTTGATTTTCGCCAGTGTGTAGAGAGTGTTGTCGATTCATTCACTCCTACAGCGAAAGCACAAAATTTAGTCTTACACTGCTATATTGAAGGCCACGTACCCAGTAAGGTTCGTGGTGATATTAACCGAGTCAAACAGATTTTACTGAATCTAATTGGTAATGCGATTAAGTTTACCCATGAAGGAAGCGTCACCGTTAAAGTCGGCGCTGAGAAGGCCTCTGAAGACAAGGTAAAACTCATCTGTCAGATACAAGATACAGGGATTGGTATCAACCAAAATGCGATCGATTATCTGTTTGATGAGTTCACTATGGTTGACCAATCATACTCTCGTAGCAAAGAAGGCTCCGGACTCGGTCTGGCAATTTGCCGACGCCTTTGCAATCTAATGGATGGAGAAGTCCGTGTAGACAGCCAGCCTCACATTGGCAGTACATTCACCTTTGATATCTGCTTACCTGTCGCTGATCAGCTAATCTCGTCACCGGATACCACTGAAAGCCGCCCTACTTTGCAATACACTAATGCTCGTATTTTGGTTGCGGAAGACAACAGAGCGAACCAATTGGTCATCAGAGAGATGTTTAAGCGTATCGGCCTCACTATCGATATTGCTGAAAACGGTGTTCAAGCAGTAGAGATGGTCAAGCAATATCAGTACGACATCATCTTTATGGACATCTCTATGCCAGAGATGGACGGTATGCAGGCATGCAAAGCAATCCGCGAACTCGATGATGACATTACCTCGCAACTTCCTATTATTGCCCTTACGGCACACTCCCTAGCGGGAGACAGAGAGAAGTTTCTTGCCTCCGGTATGGATGATTACTTATCAAAACCTCTAAGAGCATCACAACTAATTGAAAAAATTAATCTATTCTTAAATGAAGAACACAATACGGAATCAGGATCTGCTCACACTTCAAACACAGAAAATAGGCAATTAGAGTCATATCGAGCTAACATTAAAACCGTTGAACCAGCAATATTAGAAGAGGTTAATTTGGAACTTGTCGATGAACAAATCCTTCAACAGATGATTGAAGATACAAGTGCAGATGTCATCCCGTTATTGATTGACCACTATCTTGAAGAGTCACATCAACGGCTGGAAAAAATATACCAAGCCATTGATCGAGAAGACTCACATACGGTTGAGTTTGAAACACACACCTTAGGCAGTTCTTCACTGGCTTTGGGCAACCGTACACTGTCTAATTTTGCGCGTAAAATTGAACATCTATGTATAGATGGACAAGGACACCAAGCCTTCAAACTTAAATCTGAGTTGCAACACCTTGCTGAACAATCACTAGCCGCACTAGAAATTCGTAAGCAGCAAGGCTTTTCACAACCGATGCAACCTTAACTGTTTATCGATAGGAAATCGCCTATGAAACCAAAAGTACTATTAATAGAAGATTCCACATCACTGGCTATTCTGTATAAGCAGTACGTTAAGGACGAAAATTACGACCTTTTCCATGTTGAAACGGGTAAAGAAGCGATCGCTTTCATAGAGCGTAATGTCCCTCATCTAGTGATACTTGATTTAAAGCTACCCGACATGGATGGCGAAGATATCTTAGACTGGATCAACGAGCAGCAGATCCCTACGTCTGTGGTGATTGCTACCGCACATGGATCCGTTGATGTGGCGGTTAGTTTGCTGCAAAAAGGCGCAAAAGACTTCTTAGAAAAACCAATTAATGCCGACCGTTTAAAGACTTCAATTGCCCTGCATTTACAGCAGGTAAAACTGGAGACACTCGTCGAAGATATTGAAGCTAAATTCGACCGTAATCGTTTTCATGGTTTCATCGGTTCAAGCCTTCCCATGCAAGGGATCTATAAGATCATCGACTCTGTCGCACCGACTTCTGCGAGTGTTTTTATTATCGGTGAGAGTGGTACAGGTAAAGAGGTATGTGCGGAAGCCATTCATCAAGAGAGCAAGCGCCGCGATAAACCCTTTGTCGCCATCAATTGTGGTGCTATCCCCAAAGATCTGATGGAAAGTGAGATATTCGGCCACGTAAAAGGTGCTTTTACAGGTGCAACAGCGGATCGTAAAGGGGCGGCATCTCAAGCCCATGGTGGAACCTTATTTCTCGATGAGCTCTGTGAGATGGAACTGGAAATGCAGAAAAAGCTTCTCCGCTTTCTGCAAACCGGAACATTCACTCCGCTCGGTGCAACCAAAGAGATGAAGGTTGATGTTCGCATTATCTGCGCAACAAACCGCGATCCTTTGCAAGAAGTCGAGCAAGGCAGATTTAGGGAAGACCTCTATTATCGCGTCCATGTGGTTCCCGTTGAAATGCCACCTTTGCGAGATCGTGGTAACGACATCATTACCTTAGCGACCCATTTTCTCAAAGTGTACGCCAAAGAAGATGGTAAGAAGTTCTCTTCAATCCATCGAGAAGCGGAATCTGCGCTGAAACGTTACAACTGGCCCGGCAATGTTCGCCAGTTGCAAAATATTATTCGCAATATTGTCGTGTTGAACGACGACAGTCATTTGAGATACGAACATCTTCCGGAGCAACTGATCAAAAACAAAAGGCAGCAGCCAAACTCACCGACTGCTGCAGTCTCTGAGCCAGTCAGACTGCGACATGATACTGACTCCATCTCTCAGTTGACGGATGCCACACCACAAGTGGCAAAGTCGGATCACAATATACGTCCTATGTGGCAGATAGAGAGAGAAGCTATCCAACAAGCGATCGATTACTGTGACGGCAATGTGCTCAATGCGGCGGTGCTGCTCGAACTTAGTCCTTCAACCGTGTACCGAAAAAAACAAGCTTGGGAGTCTGAGGATGAGCAGCAACTCGTCTGATCAAGTTTGGTTGGTGATTGATAGTCAAACCTTCGGTGGTATAGAAACGCATGTGCTTGAGCTCGCAAAAGGGCTCAAGCTCTTTAACATTCACGTTCAAGTTTGGCTTCTGCGCCGTTATCCTCATCACAACCAATTGAAACAACAATTAGAGCATGCGAACGTCAGCGTTGATTATCTTGATCGGGATAAACAGCACTTTGTGTTTCAATTACGCGACCAGATTCAAGCTCAGCGCCCCGCCGTCGTACACGCCCATGGCTATAAAGCCAGCATCATATGTAAACTGCTGCACCTCTTAACTGGTGTTGCACAGATCACTACTTATCATGCCGGCGAGACACCTAAAGGAAAAGTATGGCTTTATGACTTGATCGACAGATATAGCAGCTTTCTCTCTACCCACTCTCTCGCCGTCAGTCATGCAATCATGGCTAAGTTGCCAAGCCGGTCTGTTTGCTTCAACAACTTTATCGATAACCACCAGCTAGCCATCAGTACTGGACAACAGATTGCTTTTGTCGGGCGATTAAGTGAAGAGAAAGCGCCTGATCGATTTGTTGAAATCGCACGGCTTAATAACGAGTTAAACTTTGATGTTTATGGTTCAGGGCCGATGGAAACGGCACTCACCACCTGTGCCCCAATCAATGTTCGCTTTCACGGTCACCAGAGTGACATGTCTAGTATATGGCCAAATGTTGGCTTGTTGGTCATTTGCTCTCGGTTCGAAGGCCTTCCAATGGCGGCTCTTGAAGCTATGACGCGTGGTATACCCGTCCTTGCACTCAGTGTCGGCAACCTCGATAAGTTGATTCGTCACCAACACAATGGTTTTCTGGTCAACTCTATGGAAGAACTCAACCAGCAATTGCAAGATTTTGTCTCACTCGACTCGCAGCGCAGAAACGCACTGCAGCGCAATGCCATCGCGACCGTTGAACAGCACTTTTCACCTTCGGCTATCATCCCTCAAATGCTAGAGCTCTACTTTCCCAAACAGTTTCAAACTGATTCTCAAATTGAGAAATGAGCGCCCCTTACCTTTATCATTTCTAAAAACAACTATAAAACAATAGCTTATAAACCATCAATTTGTGGCATCCCGTTTGCGTTACATCTGCTATCGACCTTTATTCTTACGACAGCAAAAGGGATTGGCTATGGCGAAAAAAATTCTGTTTGTACACTATGGTGATGACTGGATTCGTGGCAGTGAGCAATGCTTGCTCGATTTGATTAAGTTCCTAAATCCGAATCACTTCCAGCCCTTGGTGTGGACTAACAATCGTACATTGGCAGAGCAACTCGACCAACTCAACGTCACCACAGAACTGAGTCAATTTCGGTTGTTACTGGGATGGAAAGCCCCACGTTTCAATTTGATGAGCTGGATGGCGTTGGTAGAGCACGGTTGCGAGCTCATTGATCGAGAAAAGATCGACCTTATTCATGTCAATAGTGGCGCACCTTGTCAATGGATGGTGGTTGCGGCAAGGATCAAGAATATCCCTTTGGTCACTCAACTGCACTGCCCTTACCAGATCAGAGAGCGTCTTACCCTAGGTCTTCATCTATCGCCTCATATTATTTCGGTCAGCAAGTATGTTTCACAAGCTTTGATCAATGATGGCTATCCCGTTGAATGCGTTAACGTTGTGCACAACGGTATTGACACACACGCTTTGTTAGCCCAATCCGAAGTTGATGTTCGACGTGAACTCGGTATTCCGCAACACGATTTTATTTTTGCCACTGTCGGCTCGTTAATTCACCGCAAAGGGATCGATCGAATTCTCATCGCACTTCGTCATGTAACCCTTGAATACCCCGATACACATCTAGTGGTTATCGGCGATGGTCCTCTTAAAAATAAGCTTCAAGAGCAAGCTGAATATCTACATCTTGCGATGCAGGTACACTTTGTTGGTGAGCAAAGAAACGTTGTTGGCTGGCTTAAAGGTTGTGACGCTTTTATCAGTGGTGCACGCAGTGAAGCCTTTGGGTTAGTGGTTGCAGAAGCTGGATTGGCTAAACTGCCCATTGTCGCACCATTTGAAGGCGGTATTCCTGAGTTTATCAGCCACGGTAAAACCGGAGTGCTATATCCTAACCATGGGATTGGCCCAATCGCGAGTGCAATGCGGATTTTGATTAACAATCCTAAGTTGTGCCATCGCATAGCTGCCAACGCCTATCGCCATATCATCAAAAGCCATGATTTATCGGTAACGTGTCCGCAGATTGAACAAGTTTACAACACCATTCTTGTGCAAAAAAATAATCAAGCACGCGGCCTATTCACCTCTCTTTTACCACTAAAGACCTACTTATCGAATCGCGTATCTTTAGGAGGCCAACATGGTTAAGTCTAATTTTACCTTGGTGTTTGACCCTATCCCGTTTAAAGGCGGTTCTAAAATCGCAACCAGCGATGCACTCAATATATGTCGAGTAAACGGGAATCAATTTGTTGTCTTGACCATCCAACCGGAATTTTGGCTCAACAGCGAGTTTTACGCCAAACATGATGTCATTATTACCCCTATTCGCGCTGTGTCGGCACTGATGAAAATTCATCAAGGGCCTTTATATTGGTTCAACCAACTCTATTTGCTGCTGCTCTTGTTTATGACTCTATTACGTTATCGCGGAATAACAAAAGTGGTTGGCGCATCTGGCCCGGGTATTGATATGGCGATTTATCTGCTTAGGCGTGTTGTCGTTTACGAAATCATCCAGTTCGTTCATGGTAGTGTTGGGCTTTCGCGCTCTATTGGGTACTGTTTGACTCAAGCCAATGCGGTATTTTACTTACCCTCAGCGAAAGAAAGCTTAAAAGCCGCGTTACAGAGTTACTTGCGCCACAAAACGAACATTGCGGATGCATCAGCGCTAGCGGAGTCTTATCTATGTGCTCAACATTACCAACCATTTGCCAATGGCTTACCTCAATCTAGATGGCCGACACCTTGCCAAACTCAGTTGCCAGTTTGCTTTTGGGCCGCATCGCTATTGAAATGGAAAGGTCTCGACCTCTTAGTCGACGCCATCAAACTCACCAGCCATTATAGACCGATTGCGTTAAACATCTGTTTTATCTGTCCAGTCGATACCTGTTTACCCGTATCGAACGCGCCAATAAATCTAAGCAACACTCAGTGGTTTGAAGATCCACAAAACCTAGATGAGATACGCAGTCAATCCAATATATTTATCTCAACCAGTCAAAACGAACCTTTTGGACTTTCCATCCTTGAAGCGCTTGCCGCTGGCATGTGTGTGCTTATTCCTCAAGATGGCGCTTATTGGGACCAACAGCTGATTCATAACCACGACTGCATCAAGTACCAACCAGGCGATGTCGATTCGCTGGCGAATGCTTTGCTCTACGCCGTCAGTGATCAAGAGGTTTTTCATCGTTGTCGTCAAAACGCTCGTTTATTGGCCAAGCACTATCGTGCAGAGATTCGCTATAAGAAATTTGCTCAGTATATCAATGGCGATTTGGCACTGACCATGGCGCGTGTCATTCAGAATAGCTAAACAGTGCAAATCAGGAGGTTGCTATGTCCAGCGGTCATATAAAGAACATTAGTTTGTATGCTGTGAGCTTGTTTCTGATGAAAGGTGTCTCACTGTTTACCTTGCCGTTAATGGCTCACTACTTGTCACCAAACGAACTAGGCCATCTTGAACTGTTGGGGATTACCACTGTATTTTTCAGCTTGGTTGTTGGATTGGCAATGCATGAAAATCTCTACCGATTTATTGGGCCAATCCGCCACGCTAGGTTACGCAGAATAAAAGCAGCCAAGTTATATAGCGCGTCTCTATCCCTTTCTTTTTTTCTAAGCATCGTCGTCCTGTTTTTCTACATGGTTTCTCCTTTTAAACTCGATCTATTTGACACCAATCAGCTTGGTCTTATTCTGTTGGTGCTCTGCTACGAAGCGCCACTGGCGATATGTCTCGCTTGGTTACGTCTGCATAATCAGGCGGATCTATTTTTTAAAGTGTGTACAACAACAGTCGTGATTCAGGTTGCGTTACTGGTTGCCGTGCTAACCCATTCCCCTGACGTGACAACCATTTTTGCACTCAATGTACTCTGTACTTTTGCCCAGTTTCTCTTTCTTCACTTTTACCTACGATTCCCATTTCGCTTACCTAAAACCACTCATTTACGACAATACCTCTATTACTCGATGCCGTTAATGTTGTCAGCGGTTGTCGCGTTTGGTTTAAGCGGTGCGGAAAGATGGTTAATCGCAGGTGCGACTGATCTTGAAACGTTAGGCATGTATGCTATTGCCGCCAAATTCGCCTTAGGTGTCGGAATTTTAATTCAACCTTTTCACATGTGGTGGATGCCAAAACGTTTCGAATCTATGCAAATACATGGTTCTGACTACACAGCTAAAGTCACCCAGCGTGGCGTTTTACTTCTTTGTCTTATCGCCATCAGCGTCTCTTGGCTTAGTCAGATTTTCATAGAGTTGGCTCTCCCTGCTAACTACCAGCCAGCCATTGGCTACGTCAGCCTAACCATTATCATGATGCTGTTTAAGGAGTTAGTCGAATTGTGTAATTTTGGCGTTTTGTATCGTAAAAAGACTTCGCAGTTACTCTACATTAATATTTTTGCGACGTTGGTGGCACTCGGCACATGCATTGTGACGCTTGAGCATGGGCTGTATGGAATCTTGCTATCACTGGTGATTGGTCAAGTGACTCGCTTCGTGCTGACCTTGTATCGTAGCCAAAAACTCTTCTATCTTAACTATCAGTTATCAGCATTGACGGGTTTGGTGCTTTTAACCATTAGCTTCATTGTAACCAGCCGCTACCACCAACATTTAGAAGTATCAGTACTGATGTTAGTTCTTCAGCCGCTTGCTCTGATTGCTTACGCGATTCGCAGCCAATTAGTCACGATTATCTCAATTAAAACAGTGTTTATCGCAATGCAAACTTACTTAGGTAAAACCCAATGAGCCGATACAAGCACATCAAAGCGATCATGTGGATGTCACTGCTGTGCTTCACTCTTGCAGCAATATGGATGTTTGTCCCTCACCCTGCCATTGTGATTGTGCTTTGCTTTGCTCCACTTGGCGTTCTGTTTGTGCTCAATCAGACATTTTGGCTAGTCAGCCTGTTCGTGTTGTTCTCATTTTTCCGAATTCACGAAGCGATACCAGCTCTCTATTCATTGAAGATTCCATTATTACTCTCTGTGGGCGCTTTGGCTGCTTTGATTTGGCACAGTTTGATTAGCAGACAACTGACCACCTTTTGGCACCCGAGCTTTACTTGGCTGGCCATTTTTTGGCTGCTTGTCATCATCGGTGCCGTTTTGTCATCAAATCCTGGACTTGCTATTACCTATTTCAAAAATATTTACTGGAAAATCATCATCATGACTTTGGCGATAGCATGGTTGGTTAACAGTGAAGAATCCGTTAAAAGAATCGCTACGCTGATCATTTTAGCTGGGTCGTTAATCGCTGTCGTGGCGTTATCAAATTCGATCAATGGAGTCGGTCTGGTCGAAGGGACAAGGGTGACCATCGGCCGCGAACTCGGCTCAATGTTAGGCGACCCTAATGATCTCTCTCTGGTACTGATGTTTCCGCTCGCATTCGCGATTAGCTTCGCGACCACCAAACAATTAGGCTTTTCTCGTATTCTGGGCAGCATAGGTTTGGTACTTGCTATGGCGGCAGTTATTGCAACTCAAAGTCGTGGTGGCTTGCTCGGTTCCCTCGCGGTGTTTGGTATCTTTGGTTTACGATTAGTTCGCTCGAAAACTCTGCTAATCATTATTGGTATCATCGCGATGATGATACTGTTCGCAGTCGCTGGTATATCAGATCGCCAATCAGGCGGTGCCGCAGAACAGGGTATCGATGCCTCCGCAATGGGACGTTTATATGCATGGGAGGCGGCATTTAAGATGGCATTAGATCATCCACTAACGGGTGTTGGTCTGAATAACTTTTACGCCAATTATTTTTTCTACAGTCCACACTGGGATGGGCTCAACCATGCGGTTCATAGTACTTGGTTTGGTGTTTTAGCAGAAACGGGGTTTTTAGGATTGCTGGTTTTTATCATCATGATCGTATCGCTGATAAAAACGAGCCGAGCGACCATGACGATCTTAGACTCCAGCACCGAACCCGTTTCACCCTATCTAAAGGCGACCGCTTTATCAGTGTATGCCGGTATTATTGGTACCATTGTTTCCGGAACCTTTCTCACCCAAGGCTTTACGTGGCCAATTTATATCCTAGCCGCTTTGTGTATTGCGCTATCACGAATTAGCCAAAAGCATTCTCAATTTGAGAAAACACCTTCCCAATCAGAGAATAAATATTTAAACTACTGATTTTATTAGCAATTAATTATGGCACGCTTAGTGTAATGATCCCTGCATAATTCAAATAATGTAGGGATAGATTATGTTGGCACAACGCATTAATCACTTTAAGGTGTGGCTTCAACACCACGAGAATCCGTCTTATCGCAAATTGTTTCTCATATTGAAAACAGTTCGAGCTTTCGATATTCCAACCCCACAGTGGTGGAACAGACTGTGTTACTTCTTGTATCAAACTCTAACTGGTTTCTATCTCAGCCTTGTACGCGTGATAATTCACACTCCTGCGTTCAAAGGCCGTCTCAAGCGGCATGGTAAGAGTCTCTACTTGTT
Source organism: Vibrio sp. M260112 (assembly GCF_036533775.1). Taxonomy (NCBI): domain Bacteria; kingdom Pseudomonadati; phylum Pseudomonadota; class Gammaproteobacteria; order Vibrionales; family Vibrionaceae; genus Vibrio; species Vibrio sp. M260112. The sequence goes on from NZ_JATABH010000004.1 coordinate 140,125, forward strand.
TGGTGGTGTCCCTTTCATCTCTGGCCCGCTATCGATCACCATCGGCGATGATTGCCGTATTTCAGGTCAAACCACCTTCAGCGCGAGACCACAATCCAACAATCCGCAATTGCTTATCGGCAGCAATGTCGACATCGGTTGGCAAAGCACCATCGCCGTAGCTACACGCGTCGTCATTGGGGATAACGTCCGTATCGCTGGTCGAGCATTTCTGTTTGGTTATTCTGGCCATTCACTTGACCCAGAATTGCGGGCTCAAGGCCATGGTGATGAGTGCAGAGATATTGGCGATATCGTACTTGAGCACGATGTTTGGCTAGGCACCAATGTTACGGTATGCCCAAATGTCACTATTGGGCACGGCACTGTGGTTGGCACCGGTAGTGTAGTGACCAAAAGTCTCCCTCCCATGGTGGTTGCCGTAGGAAACCCAGCCAAAATTGTTCGCTACCTGAACAGTCAGGAGGTTGACCATGCGTGATTTAATTGTGTTTGGTGAAGATTTTGGTGGCCTGCCTTCGAGCACCCAACATTTAATCGTACGTTTAGCCAAACAAAGGAAGGTTCTCTGGGTCAATTCAATAGGATTGCGCCAGCCTAGGTTGACTCGACATGATTTAAAGCGAGCCATCGCCAAACTGTTGGGTAAAAGTAAAGGGGGTTTCACTGTTGGTCACACCTTACCTGACAATATAACGGTGGTTAATTTACGCACCATTCCGGCACCGCGTTCTTATTTGGCTCGTCACATGGCAAAAATGATGATCTGCATTCAACTGCTTCCCGTCATCAAGACACTTAAACTCGACAACCCCATCCTGTGGAGCTCATTGCCAACCACCGCCGATCTTTGTGGCTCTCTGGGCGAATCTGCGGTGGTTTACTACTGCGGCGATGATTTTTCCTCCTTGGCAGGCGTAGATCACCGTGTTGTCGCACAGCATGAGCTGAAGTTGGTTGAACAAGCCGATTTAATACTCGCCGCCAGCGCGAAACTGCTGACCAAGTTTCCTCAAACTAAGACTCACTATCTGCCGCATGGCGTCGATACCGCGCTGTTCAGCACACCGGCCGTTCGCGCAAAGGATCTGCCGCCAAGACGACATCGAATCGCAGGCTTCTATGGCAGTATATCTAACTGGCTCGACTATCAACTGTTAGAACGAGTTTTTCGAGACAATCCCGACTGGCAGTTTGTGTTTATCGGTCCTCTCGAGCTCGACTACAACCCGCTACCTAAGCTTGATAATGTTCATTACCTCGGGCCTCGCCCACATCACCTCCTGCCCAGCTATAGCCAGCACTGGGACGTGAGCCTGTTGCCTTTTGTCGCTAATCAACAGATCAAATCCTGTAGCCCGTTGAAACTTCTCGAGTATCTAGCAGCAGGTAGCCGTGTGATCAGCACTTCGTTCCCTGCCCTGGTACCATATCAACAGCATGTTGACGTAATCACAAACTCGGAACAGTTTTCACTCGCACTTAAACGTGTTGCGATTCAGCAGCCACGTCTCGATGTTGTGAATATCAGCAACGAAAGTTGGGATGCTCGCACCAACAAACTTAACGCTATGTTGGAGGCTCTATGAACGACCTGAAACTTCGTCTCATCGTTATTCTCAATGGCGCGTGGCGACAAAGATATGTCATCGTCGTTCCTATGCTGATATTGCCATTTATCGGTTATTTGGTTGGCAAAATGGCTCCGACCAATTACGTTTCACATACCTCTATGCTGATACAAGAAACCGCAAAAATGAACCCTTTCTTAGAGGACATTGCTGTCTCTACCATGCTTAAAGAACGTCTGAATGCATTGAGTACTCTGTTGAAAAGTCGCCATGTTCTAACTGCGGTGGCCAACGAGCATGGATTGATCACCGATTCGATGTCAGATGCCCAAAAAGATCATGTCATCAACAAACTATCGAATAGTCTAACGGTCAGCCAGCCAGGTAAGGATTTCTTACAAATATCTCTCACAGCGCCTTCACCGTCTGGTATGAAAGAGATGCTTGAATCAATCAGTGAGCATTTTATCGAACAGTTACTTGCGCCTGAGCGTTCATCAATTAAAGACTCGTCTGAATTCCTAGCAATACACATTGAAAAGCGTCGTGTGGAATTGGATCAAGCTGAGAATGAACTCGCAGACTTTAGAAACCGTTTTGCCTCCGTAACACCTGAAATGCAGACGCAATCGCTCGCTCGCTTAGCGGCACTAAAGCAAAGCTATGCGGAAAAAAGTGCAGAGCTTGCTGGTGTCGAACGCAGTTTAGGTTCGCTCGATCAACAGCTGTCAAAAACCAATCCTGTGGTAGGTAAAATCGAAGATCAAATCATTGAAATCCGCAGTGAACTGACGTTGTTAAAAGCCAAATACACGGAAAGCCACAGCGCGGTGCAAGGTAAAGAGCGCGAGCTGCGCCGTCTTGAGAATGAAAGAACAATTTTACTGAAAATGGAGCAGCCAAACATCAGTAGTGATCAACTATGGGATATTGCCAGCAGTAGCCAATTGAGAGAACTGGGTGAGATTCAGCCTCTACTCGTCACCCAACTCCACAGTCTACAACTGGTGAGAGGACGTTATGAGTCTCTCAAAGAAGAAACAAAAAGCCTCAACAACATGATTGTTCAACTAGAACAAGAAGCGAATAAGTTTGGTGACAACGCAAAAACTATGCACCGTTTAGTTCGCAACGCGGAAATCAAACGTCAGCTTTATGATGAACTGCTTCAACGCTACGAAATGGCTCAATTGACAGGGTCACTCGGTGTTTTTGAGCAAAACAAAAGGGTTAAAATCATCGACCTTCCTTATACACCCAGTCGCCCCGCTAACTTACCGATCATCATTTTTGTCATTGCAGGTTTTGTCGCAGGAACAGCACTCGGATCCGGTGTCGCGACATTAATCGAACTTTTCGATTCGTCGGTGCGCCGTAAATCAGAGATAGAGTCAATTACTAAAGCACCTTTGCTGACTCAACTTCCCAAAATCAAACCTTACCACTCATAGTGAAATGTAATTTGATTTTCACTATGAAAATCATCCAACAAAAGAAACTAAATATCTGATAAATAACAATTAAATAGTTGGCACATCCTATGCTAACTACTAGTAAGGTAATTAAATCATGTCAGGAGATAGCATGAATAACCATACCCAAAACGTCATTCATGTCGTTCAACATCTTGCCCCTGGAGGGCTCGAATCACTGGCACTCAACATGATGACGTTTTCCAACCCTGAGCACCATGTATTGATTGTTAGCCTAGAAGGTTCAAAGGAAGAGGCGATTTCTCACTGGCCTCGGTTAGGAGAAGTCGAAGATCACCTCGTGTTTCTTGATAAACCGGCAGGGTTCAGTTTTACGACATTACATCGTCTATATAAGCTATTTCGCACATTAAAACCGACCACTGTACACACTCACCATATTGGGCCAATCATTTACGGAGCGATTGCAGCACGTCTTGCTAACGTCAAAGCCCGCATCCACACCGAACACGATGCTTGGCACTTATCCAACCCAAAGCACTGTTCATTACAAAAATTGGCTCTCGCTATCGCCAAACCCTCTGTCGTCGCCGATGCGAAATTGGTGAGAGATCAATTACTTGAACGACTTAACTATCACGACGTATCTGTGATCAATAACGGCATTGATTGTCAGCGTTTTAAACCAGGATCAAAGCACCTCGCCCGTCAGGCACTAGGCCTTCCCCTTTCTTCGACCATCATTGGCAGTGCTGGACGCCTCGAACATGTTAAGGGTCACGACATACTGCTTGATGCCATGGTGTTGCTGCCCAATAACCTATATCTGGTGATTGCCGGAGCGGGTTCGCAAAAAGAGGCACTTGAACAACAAGCAGAGAGGCTCGGGATTAGCCAACGTGTAATTTTACTCGGCCTCGTCGACGACATGTGTCGCTTTTACCAATCTTTAGATCTGTTCTGCCTTCCATCTAGGAGTGAAGGCTACCCTCTTTCCACGCTTGAAGCACAAGCATGCGGCATTGTTACCGTTGCCTCCGATGTGGGTGCTTGCAGCGAAACCCTTTGTCCTATAACAGGTTCAGCGGTCGAAAGTAATAGCCCAAATGCACTGGCAGAGGCTCTATTAAATAACTTATTGGACAGACATCGTACGTACTCGCCAAGGGAGTTTGTTCTTAATAACAATGATATACGCCAAATGGTCAAAGCCTATGAGCAACTAGCTGTGGAGAAAAGCGCATGATGGAACTTCTATTGAGCACTCTGTTTTTCATCTCGAGTAGTTTGATTATCTATCACCATGTTGGATATCCAGTATTACTCTCATGGTATTCAAAACATCATCCGCTCAAGGCGATTAAACACGCTTCCCGAGGCTATAGACCAGTGACGAGTGACCAAGATTGTGCGTCGATCACTATTCTCGTGCCAGCCTATAACGAAGAACAGTGGATTGCAGATAAGATTCGCAATCTATCGTCACTCGATTATCCTAAAAGTCGTTACAACGTGATTATTGCTTGCGATGGTTGCACAGACAACACCGCCTTAATTGCTGAGCAGACTATTCAAGAAGCTATCTGCGCTGATACGCACTTTGAAATTCGTGTGTTTAACGAAAATCGCGGTAAAGTGTCCGTCATCAATCAACAGATGTCGACGATATCTACTGATATTACTGCGCTTAGCGACGTATCCGCCCTAATCTCTATTGATGCGTTGTGGTTAGCTAATCGTCATTTTCATGATTGCCAAGTTGGTGTTGTTAACGGTCACTACCAACTATTTAACCATCACAATGAAGGCGAGAATCGCTACTGGCAGTACCAAAGTAAAGTCAAAATGCATGAGGCCTCCCTAGGGTCTACGCTCGGTGCGCACGGCGCGTTTTATCTATTCCGTACCCATCTGTTTAAAAGCATGGGTACGGACACGATCAACGACGACTTCATCATTCCTATGGAGATTGTTCGCCAAGGTTACTTAGCCAAATATGAGCCCAGAATGGTGGCGTTGGAAATGGAAGCAACCAACCAACAAAATGACTACCACCGCCGATTAAGAATCTCCGCGGGTAACATGCAACAAGCGATACTATTGGCCGATATGTTTATGCCTCGCTACCGTGGTGTCGCTTTTGCCTTTGCATCGGGAAAAGGCTTACGCCTGCTCACCCCTTACCTGCTGATTCTTTGCCTAATTTCGTCAATAGTATTGATGGACAACCCTCTATTTATGGCAGCGTTAACGGGGCAAATCGCCCTCTATTCTCTGGCGTTGCTCAGTTACTTCTTGCCCTGCATATTCAGCCACAGAGTCTGCAAGTTGGTGCTCTATATTGTCGCAGGACACTGTGCAAACCTCATTGGTGGCTTACGTTACCTACTCGGTCTTGAATCAGGAAAATGGTCTCGTGTAGACCAATAAGGATATATTATGAGCAATGTATCAACACACATGTCAATCTGGTTAGCTAAACGCCTTTTTGATCTATTTGGTGCGATCTTTGGTTTACTCCTTTTATCGCCTTTTATCCCCTTCATTGCAGTGGCAATAAAAGTCAGTTCACCGGGCCCCGTTTTCTACAAACAACTTCGTGTTGGTAAATCGACTCCTGAAAAAATGGTCTTCTTTGAAATCATTAAGTTTCGCACCATGTATCAGGACGCAGAGCAACGAACTGGGGCTGTTTGGGCAACCGAAAACGACCCAAGAATTACGCCTGTTGGTCGTTTTCTGCGTAAAACGCGCCTAGATGAAATCCCCCAGCTGTTTAACGTGGTAGTCGGAGATATGTCTTTGATAGGCCCAAGACCGGAACGTCCAAGTTTTTACAACAAGCTGGAAGCAGCCATTCCCTATTTCGCTGACCGAACCTATGGCGTGATGCCAGGTATTACCGGACTGGCTCAGGTTAACCAAGGTTATGACACTTGTATTGATGATGTGCGTAGGAAAGTCGGCTACGACCACAGTTACGCGTTGTCACTCTGTTCGATGAAATCTTGGTTAGCAATGGACATGAGTATCATCACAAAAACCATCATTGTTATGTTTGATGGCCGAGGACGATAGTCGTTGCATGTGTGTGATTTAATGCACATTTTCGTATCTGATGCGGATAAAACTACGACAATTCGCTTAGATATAGAGCAAACGAGCTAAAATCGATAAAAATGCTCTTGCACGATCGAATAACTCTCGGTAACATCCGTCTCGTTCTTAAGGAATGGGTCCGTAGCTCAGTTGGTTAGAGTACTACCTTGACATGGTAGGGGTCGGCGATTCGAGTTCGCCCGGACCCACCATTCCTTTATGCATAGAAATGCAAAAGAACATAATTTGGATCCGTAGCTCAGTTGGTTAGAGTACCGCCTTGACATGGCGGGGGTCGGCGATTCGAGTTCGCCCGGATCCACCAAATTTAGTTCTTAGGAACAAAACGCAAAGCCCGCTTAATGCGGGCTTTGTTGTATTTCACGTTTCTACTTTATCTTGAATCAAAATTATTTGTCATTTTGACTTTCATTTAGCTACCCATTTGGGGTCGGTTCCAAAACTCACACCACTGAAAGTTCTCCTAGTGGAACCGCGCTAGAGCACAAATAGCCAAACTGATATTGGTGATTTGTGTTCAGATTTTTGATAGGATCGGCGCCTTATTCAGGACCGAGCGATACCATGAACCGTAAAAAGAAGATCAATAGCATCTTAAAAGCTAAGCAAAAGAAGATAAACGCTAAGCTACATAAGAGTAATAAACCTCGCTACATCTCAAAAGCCGAGCGCGCTAAGCTAGAAGCAGAAGAGGCAAACCTCAACAATGAAGAGGCGTTGGTCGAGCAAGAATCAGCGGCAAGCGAACAACACGCTCAACACTAATTTCCAAATAGAAAAGCCAGTCGGGTTTACCCAACTGGCTTTTTTGTTCTTCCCTTTGGTCACTGACCTGCTTCATAGCCACCATCAAACGAAACCAACTTGATTTCCAGTTGAGCTCCGAAGTAGCGAAGTGCTAGCTTGGGGTCTTGGTTGTCAGTGACTTTATTTCCTAGCGCTTCCAACAGCTCAGCCATAAAATCTTTAACTGGTTGTTCCGCATCAGCCAAATGCTGTTCTAGAGTATGATTATTCATTAGATTCCTAGCCATAACGTTATCAATCAATCGTTTATAGTTAAGTCCTTATTCAACCGAGGACATTAAAATGGAAACTATAAAAACGATCTTAAATGGCAATCACTACCGCTATTCGTTTCACCACTGTGAAGGTTCAGACCAATACGCTATTTTTCTTTTAGGCGCGTTACAGGACATAGAAAGTGTCCACAGTTTCTCGATCTTCTTTGCGACAAAATTGAACTGTATAACCATTGAGGTTCCTGGAACCGGTCATACAGAAAATCTTGAATCGACAGTCAGTATACGTTCACAAGCGATTATGTTGCGCGATTTTATCGAGTATTTAGGGGTTAAAAATGCCCATATTATTGGCTTTTCTTATGCTACAGCTGTTGCGGTAGAACTGTGCGACATATGGCCGCATGTGCTGTCGATGTCGATTTGTGGTGGCGTCCCAGGCATCCCTTCGTCGGGACGTCTTGCGACTAAGAAAATGATCGCGGCTGCGATGGACAACCCAACGAGCTTTGCGCAGTCATTTACTGAGTCTTTGACTGTAAACAACAGCGATATTCCACGTAACAAAGCCATCATTAAGGCGACAGTCAGGAGCATCACTAATATGTCACAACAGCGTATTGACGTGTTCTTTGAGAACTCCGTTAGATTGCTGGTTCATACACCGTCCAATGTGACTAATATCTCTGTACCATGCACAATCTGTGTTGGTGAGTTTGATCCATATGTCACGAAGGAAACCGCTCAATCCTTTGCAAACCAACTCAAAAATGGTCGCCTTGTGGTGATAAAAAACGCCGACCATTTAGTCCATTTGCAATATCCCGACAAGGTTGCCGCTCTAATGTTAGCCCAAGCGAATTCAGCGATAGCGCTCGATGAAGCTCTGTTAGCATTAACCTAAATAACTAGTGAACATTGTTGTTTTTTAGTGAGATATAATCAACTCAAGGCTCTGCGCAATTTGAGTTGATTATTTCCACTTGATGAAATTAGATCACATTTTTTATGTAGATCTTTGATAGTGTGGTCAGTATTTCTACTGCACGCTTCTTACATTCACCATTTAAATAACGTAATGCTTCTACGATCAGTGCGTCACGCAAATGCTGGATTTGACGTAATTGATGAAATTGTGGGAATAAACGCATTTCACTGGTGAAATTTACGTGCGAGTTAAGTTCAAAACCCAGTTTGACCCTAAATCCTATCGCGACCGAAAAATCTCTTACTTTATTCACATCTTCAAGTTGCTGATATTGATACTCTGAAAGGCCTAAAACTCGCGAGATGACATCAATAGGAATTTGGTGTTCTAAGCGAAAACGTTTAACTGTAATCGCAACTGAGCGGTAGTAGTCGATCGCAAAGGCATTGATATCTAACACTGGCGGCGGCAACAACTCGTTGTAGTTAATATCAGGATCGCTCTGAGATTCTACGTCAGAACGAAAAGATCGAAACTGTTGCTTATTCTCCTCACTCATCATATTCGTCACGAGATCGAGGTAAAGGTGAAATTGTTCGGCTGGAAGTCGACCAATGCAGTACAAAGCTTCGATGGCTTTGTCATCCATTCCTCGGTAATGCTCTTTCATTTTGAGGGCAAGATAAAAGCTGGTCATCGGAACCATCATGACCCACGACATTGCTGCCACGACATGGATTGGTCTGATAGAGTGATAGCTTTGCTGCATGTAACGCTTTAGAGTCGAGCCATTGATACCAGTTGTTCGCTGCTCTAAGTCGCGAAATGACATCCCTTGAGCACGTCGAATAAAGGACATAGACACAGCCATATCCGTATCAATGGTTTTCAGTAGTGTATCTAACGTTTCGATCTTTTGTTCTGAAACGCTGATTGTGACCTGATCCGCTCGATTTAACATACAACAAAACCTAACTAAAACAATGAATAAGCTACCTACAGTTGAGTCGGTAACTCTACCATAATCTGTGCAAACCTTGAACAATCAGTCGCAACCAGTGGGTAGGATATTGAACCACCCATCATCTTGTCTCAGCATGCCAGTTTGGTTGTCAGTTACGTGTGATAATTAGATTTCTATCGATAGCGATATAACGGTCAGCGGCATCAATAAGTGATTGCGCGGTAAGTCCTGGTACGCCAAAAACGTCTACTTTCGTCGCAAATCGAGTCTGAATTCTATCCACTAACACGTCGAAGTCACCATCACCAGTCAGCAGAATAACGCGATCTACTTGCGATGCCGTCTCATAAACATCCAGTGCTAATCCAACGTCCCAGTCCCCTTTCGCACTGCCATCATTTCTTTGGATAAAGGGTTTGAGTTTAACGTTAAAGCCAATGCCGCGGAGAATATGATGAAACTGACGCTGTTTGGGATCATGTGAAGCAATGGCATAGGCATTTGCTGCAATCACCTCTCTACCTTCTGTGGCGATATACCAAAACTGGTTGTAATCAAAATTGGCGCGATATTTATCTCGCGTGGTGTAGTAGATGTTTTGAACGTCTACGAATATAGCCACTTTTTCCATAGATACTTTTGAGCTTAGAGTGATGCCCTGACTCTAACAGAATCAGGGCATCAGTGCAGCAGTCATAACGGCTAGTTGCACCATTTCAGTTTGTCGTGCAAAGACGTCACACTGCCCACGACAATCAGTGCGGGGCTCACAGCTTGCTCTGCCAGCGACGCTAAATCTTTGAGCGGGCCAGTAAAGACTCGCTGTTCGCGGCGCGTGCCATTTTCTATTATTGCGCAGGACATCTGCTCATCTAAACCCGTTTCGAGCAGCTTCTCAGCAATATAGCCACTCTGTTTTAGTCCCATGTAGAATACTAAGGTGTTGTTCGATTGAGCCAGAGAACGCCACTCTATTTCACGGCCATCTTTCTGAACATGACCAGTAATAAACTGCACGCTTTGCGCATGGTCTCTATGAGTCAACGGAATGCCTGCATAAGCGGTTGCGCCTGCTGCTGCCGTAATCCCAGGAACCACTTCAAATCCAATCCCATGTTCAGCCAGTTCTTCTAGCTCCTCTCCACCTCGACCGAATATAAACGAGTCACCACCTTTAAGTCTGACGACTCGTTTGCCTTGGCTTGCTTTATCGACGAGCAATTGATTGATCTGTTCCTGCGGTACACAGTGGTAATCGAGCTTTTTACCAACGTAAATCATTTCTGCTTGGGTATTTGCTAAAGCGAGAATGTCTGGGGAAACTAAGCGATCGTAAACAACCACTTCTGCCTGCTGAATGACGCGATACCCTTTAACAGTCAGTAGCTCTGGATCACCAGGGCCAGCACCCACTAAAGAAACGAAGCCGCTGTTAAGTGGTGAAATATCAGAAGCAGTCATAGTTACGCCCTTTGAGAAAATTTGAATATAAAAAGTATCACTCACAGCGAGGAATAAAGTGGCTACTTTTTATAGTCAACTAATGTTAAAGCTAAAAGATGCCCCATGATTTCACATGGGGCGGTATTGAGATTATTTCGCTAGTACTGGTTTCGCGTTTACTTCTTCAGCATCAGACAGTGCAGGCGCTGCTTTCGCATGCGTTAGGTATAGAGGAAGACAAGTCATTAGCAGACCACCAACAATGTTACCCAAGATGGTTGGAATGAGGTTGAAGTTCAACCAAGTCGCGATACCAAAATCGGCACCCAGAATCATACCTAGTGGGAATAGGAACATATTGACGACTGTGTGCTCAAACACAAGAGCAAAGAAGATGAAGATCGGGAACCACATCATTGCAATGCGGCCAGCCAATGTACGACCTGTCATGTTACCAATCACACCCAGACACACCATTAGGTTACAGAAGATACCGCGTACGAAACAGGTAATCCAACCGTCCATACCCATGTTCTCGAAACCAAGGCTACGTGCCGTCGATACCGCAATGAATTTTTGTGCAACGGCATTTGGTTCGAGTGAGAAGTTACCCGTCAATGATACTGCAACAAGAAACGCAACAATCAGAGAGCCAATGAGGTTACCAAGTCCAACCAGACCCCAACAACGGAATACGCGGTTCCAAGTAATACCAGGGCGATTTTCAAGCTTAGCCAGAGGTGCAAGACCGAATACACCGGTTACTAGGTCATAGCCCATCACGCTAAGAATGACAAAACCCACTGGGAACACTAACGCGCCAACCACGCCCATGCCCGTTTGAACGATGGTCGTAATCGCAACAACAACCGCCAATGACAAAATGATACCTGCCATCGTGCCACGCAAAAGCAAGTCACGAGTACTTGTTTTGGTTTTTGCTTCACCCACGTTAATCATGGTTTGTACAAATTCAGCAGGTTTAAAATCAGTAGACATGAATGTGTCCTTATTCAAAGTAAAAGTTAAAAGTTGAAATCGAATAGTGAAAGGCTCGCTGTTTCTCTGTTCCTCACTGTGAAACAGCAAACCTTTAGGCTATTAAATCTCGCCTTAACGCTAGGTTAAGCTGCGATTTCTACCTGCCCTTTTACTACACGAGCCTTATAGGCTTTGACGTTGAACTGCTGGTTTTCCATGCATACGCCAGTCATCAGGTTGAAGCGCTGTTTTTTCAATGGACTCGCCACCCATAATTCATCGCTATGTTCAACAATCAAACCACGTGACAACACGTTCGACTGATAGAAAGGATCCATGTTACTAATCGCAAACACTTCTTCAGTCTTGGTTGGACGAAAGATCGCGACTTGTTCGCCTTCAACTAACGCACACACACCTGTTCCCGGGATGATGTCTTCAATGTTACATACTTTGGTAAATGCCATGATGTCGTCTCCCACTTAAACCAATTCAACATGAAGGATATCGCCCTTCACTTCAGGGTGTTTTTCCGTAAATGTAGCCGGACGATGCTGAGCACGCTCTTGAACGAACACGACATTGTCATCACGCTGATCTGAGTTAATGAAGTGAGCAAAGCGTTTTAGCTGAGCGGGGTCATTCACGGTATCAGTCCATTCACAGCGGAACTCTTCAACCAACTTAGCCACATCGGCTTCAAGCTGATCATTGATGCCTAGTTTGTTGTCAACAATCACTTCACGTAGATAGTTGATGCCACCTTCTAGGTTTTCCATCCATACTGAAGTGCGTTGAAGCGGTGCCGCTGTACGGATATAGAACATCATGAAACGGTCGATGTATTTGATCAGAGTTTCTTGGTCAAGATCGCTTGCTAGAAGATCGGCATGGCGTGGTTTCATACCGCCATTACCACAGACGTACATGTTCCAACCTGCGTCTGTTGCGATGATACCTAAATCTTTACCTTGTGCTTCAGCACACTCTCGAGTACAGCCAGAGACACCGAACTTCATCTTGTGAGGAGTACGGATACCTTTGTAACGGTTCTCAATCATCACACCCAGACCCACAGAGTCCTGCACGCCGTAACGACACCACGTTGAACCTACACATGTCTTCGCCATACGCAGCGCTTTAGCGTATGCCTGACCAGTTTCATATCCCGCGGCAATCAGTTTGCTCCAGATCGCAGGAAGATCATCCTTCTGCGCACCGAATAGACCGATACGTTGAGCACCTGTCACCTTAGTATAAAGATTGTATTCAGCGGCAACTTCAGCCAGTACTTTCAATGCTTGAGGGGTTACTTCACCGCCCGCCATACGCGGAATGACTGAGTAAGTACCGTCTTTTTGCATGTTACCTAGGAAGTTATCGTTGGTGTCATGCAGTTTAACCAATTCAGGTTTAAGAATGTGCTCACCCCAGCATGACGCTAGAATTGAACCCGCAAGTGGCTTACACACCTCACAGCCATAACCCTGACCATATTTCTCTAACAGCTCTTCGAATGATTTGATCTCTTCGATTCGAATCAGATGGAACAGCTCTTGACGAGAGTATGCGAAATGCTCACAAACATCGTTCTTCACTTCAACGCCCGCTTTGGCAAGCTCTGCGTTCAGTACAGAAGTCACTAATGGGATACAACCACCACAGCCAGTACCCGCACCTGTTATCGCTTTAATGTCACCAATCGTGTGGTGCCCATCAGCAACAGCCTGAGCAATCTTGCCTTTAGTAACATCGAAACAAGAACAGATAACCGCTGACTCTGGCAGTGCATCTGCACCCAATGTTGGTTTCTCTGCCCCCGCATGAGCCGGAAGAATAAGCGTATCTGGGTGTTTTGGTAGCTCAATTTCATTAAGCATTAATTGCAGCAAATCGCCGTAATCCGACGTATCGCCAACCATTACTGCACCAAGCAACGTCTTATTGTCTTCAGAAACAATCAGGCGTTTATAGACTTCTTGCTCTTCGTTTTGGTAGACATAGCTCTTACAGCCTGGAGTACGACCGTTGGCATCACCAATAGAACCTACTTTTACACCAAGCAGTTTTAGTTTTGCAGACATGTCTGCACCTTCAAACTTGCTCTCATTACCGACAAGGTGGTCAACGGCAACCGTCGCCATCTTGTAACCCGGTGCCACTAGGCCATAAAAAGTATTGTTCCACGATGCACATTCGCCAATCGCGTAAATGTTCTTATCCGTGGTTTGACAGTGGTCGTCAATCTCAATACCCCCTCGCGGTGCAATGCCTAACCCCATTTGACGAGCAAGTTTATCTTGTGGACGGATACCCGCCGAGAACACGATAAAATCTGTCTCAAGCTCGGTCCCATCCGCAAAACGCATAACGTTTCTCGCTTCTTTACCCTCAGGTGCAATTTCAAGCGTGTTCTTGCTAGTGTGTACCTTCACACCCATGCTTTCGATTTTGTGACGCAGTTGATTACCGCCCGCTTGATCTAGCTGCTCCGCCATCAACTTAGGTGCAAACTCAACAACATGAGTCTGCACACCTAGCGCTTTCAATGCGCCAGCGGCTTCAAGCCCGAGTAGACCACCACCAATGACCACACCCACTTTGCTTTTCTTAGCGCATGCTTCGATTGCTTTAAGATCTTCGATAGTACGGTAAACAAAACAGTCTTTGCTCTCGCGACCTTTAATCGGCGGAACAAATGGGAATGAGCCAGTCGCCATAATCAGCGTGTCGTATTGAATCTCACGACCTGAGCTTGAATGAACAATACGCTTCTCGCGGTTTACGTTGATCGCACGCTCACCAATTAACATGTTAATACCATGTTTTTCGTAAAAGCCTTCTTTTACAAGAGAAAGCTCGTCCGCAGTGTGGTGAGAAAAGTAAGAAGAAAGGTGGACACGATCGTATGCTACGCGTGGTTCTTCACAGAAAACCGTGATTTCATATTGAGAAACATCCGTTTTATCAACAAGGTCTTCGATATAACGGTGTCCTACCATACCGTTACCGATAACGACCAGCTTCAACTTGCTCATAATACTTCCTAAGGGTTAGGTTCTTATCTGAGCTGATTGTTAATTATGAAAGAAAATTAATACATGATGTAAATCAATTACAGAATTAAACTACTCCAAAGGGGTAGGAACACAATTCAACCAACTAAAATCAGTAAATTAATTACATTAATGGATGTTTGGATAAAATATCACCAATCATTCCTTATGCGATATTTGTATAGATTGAAATCTCTGTTCACACCTCTCATTCACAGTGATAGAAATGCCACCACTCCCTGGTAATATTTTGAATCAACATCTCATACAGCACTAAACAAAGTGTAATACGCTCAATTTTGCAACAGAGTTTTGCTCGTAATCATGTTCCAACAACCCTATATGAAATTAATTAGTAAAATCAAATTGATTCACATCAATTACTAATGGGTATGTGCATAGTTATCATGCTCCGCTTTAAGTCAAATAAAACAATAACTAAACATAATTCTTCTTAAACATAGCAATGCCAAAACATGAGAATGAGTCTAAAAATATGGATGAAACAACGCTCAACAAAGATTACTGCGCTTCTGCAAACCTAATATCAACCACAAACTCATCGAGTCATATTACTCATGCCAACGAGGATTTTTGTGGCGTTGCTGGTTACTCTGAATCTGAACTGATCGGCAATCCACACAATATTGTTCGCCACACAGATATGCCTAAGCAAGCATTTAAACAGATGTGGGATTATCTAAAGTAAGGTAAAAGCTGGATGGGACTGGTGAAAAACCAGTGTAAAGGTGAGAAACATTACTGGGTTTCCGCCTTTGTCACCCCCATCAAATCAGAAAGCGGCGAAATCATCGAGTTTCAATCGGTTCGTTCTAAGCCGACCAAAGCACAAGTTCTAAGAGCGGAAGCATTGTATAAAAAACTCCGCAGTGGAAACGCATCTAAACAATCCCGCCTCCCACTCACAACGGTTGCTCTCGCGCTCGCAGTGTTCACCACGCTCGTCGCAGTTATTGGGGTTATATCGGCACCGAATTGGCCAAGCATAATGCTGCTGATCTGCACCACATTGACTAGCGGTGCTCTCTTCTACCAACGTAAGCGTGTTGGTGAACTGACAGCGCTAGCCAATCGCGCCTATTCAAACCCCTTAATGGAGAGACCTTATACCAACCATTTTGATGACTATTCTCAAGTGGAATTGGCACTAATGATGAAAAGTGCTGAGTTACGCGCAGTAACGGCTCGAGCGACTGAAACATCAGGGCAGATTCTGGTCTCTGCGGAAGATGAGTTCGCAACCATACAATCCATCGGGCAAAGTTTGGATCAGCAATGTAACGAGACGGAGCAAGTGGCAGCGGCGATAGAACAGCTAACCCACTCAATTAGCGAAGTTGCGAATGCAGCATCGGCGGCGTCTATGCTAAATAACTGTTCCTAAATATAGATCACTGGTTTGTAGAAAAAGAAGGGAACTCGGTACCGTTTGAGCGATCTGATCAGTCGCCAAACATACAAACCTACAACCGTTACCGAGTTCTCATGATTCTAACATTACCTGACCGCGCAGA